>NZ_JANRHP010000006.1:0-119376 GCF_024733725.1 Parasutterella secunda | reverse complement strand
CACTCACACGAATGGGAAGCTCAATGATAAAGGTTGGGCTAGTCATGGGACTGAATTTTACTTCAACGACCAAGGTCGTTGCACGAATTCCTCCCCTTGTTAAAACAAGGGGCTTCCTTCGTGATTATTCTGTGAGAAACACAAAAAAGCCCATGGAAAAGTCCGTCATGTGATTGAGCACATAGGCAACTGAACTCACCGTGCCCGTCCCCAACCCGGCATTGGTCACCGTGGCAATTCCTAAAGACAAAATCGACAAACCGAAAAAGAAAATCAAAAATCTCACAAACATCGTCCGTTTCCCCAAAAAACAAAAACACTCCCCCAATCCCAAAGATCAGGGAATTTTGAGCACAAAAAGGAATGTTGAAAACGGCGAAGTTTTAACGCCGTTTATCGATTGCCTCAGCTGACGCGAGGCTTTTGAGCGTATTGGCTTGCCTCAGCAATATCCACGCTCACCACACGCGAAACACCGGGCTCTTTCATCGTCACCCCAATCAACTGATTGGTGTGCTCCATGGTCACCCGGTGGTGGGTAATCATCATAAATTGAGTGTTTTCACTCATAGCGCCGACAAGTCTTGAAAGCCGTTCTTGGTTGGCTTCGTCAAGAGGAGCGTCAATTTCATCGAGCAGACAGAATGGCGCCGGATTAAGGGTAAAGAAAGCAAACACCAAAGCTGTAGCCGTCAGTGTCAACTCGCCGCCCGAGAGTTGGCGGATAGAGTGATTGTGTTTGCCGGGAGGATTGGCAAACATTTCAATACCGGCTTCAAGCGCATCGTCGCTTGTCATTTCCAAACGGGCATGACCGCCATTGAATAATTGCGTGAACTTTTGGTTAAAGGCCTCATTGACACGATTAAACGTATCGAGCAATAGCGTCCGCGTTTCGTGGTCAATTTTCTTAATCGCCGCCTCAATCGTGGCAATTGCCTGTTCAAGATCAGCCACTTCCCGGTCAATGCGCTCAACTTCAGCTTGCTGCGTTTTTAATTGTTCGAGGGCGGCATGATTGACCGCGCCCAATTGAGCCATTGATTGAGCAATACGCTCGACTTCCTGACGAAGAGCATTCAGTTTTGGCCGCTCCGTTTCATAACGCGTTCTTAACGCTTCTTCATCAAAATTAAATTCTTCCAAGCGGCTTCGCACCGTACCGTACTCAACTTCATGTTGACCACGTTTGGCAATCAAGTCACCCATGCGATTTTGTTCACGGCGCTTCGCTTCTTCAAAACTGTCTAATGACTTCTCACTCTCAGCCACTTGAGCTTCCACGCCACTCAGTTCAGTCTTCGATTGTTCAACAGCAACCAGTGCGGCTTCACGTTTTTGCAAAAGTTCCTGCAGCCCCGCTTTTTCACTGTCTTCATCCAATTCTTCAAGTGAAGCGCTGACCGTTTCAATCTTTTCTTTAAGTTCCGTTTGCTCGTTTTGCGCCAAAAGCTGAGCACGCTGAGCTTCTGCAATACGCTCTGAGAGATTTTTCAGAGCTAATTCAATTTCTCTTTGCGTGTAGGCAAAGACGTTAAATTCCTGCTCCGCACGACGGGATTCTTCACGCGCGGCCTCCCAAGAAAGGCGGGCGTCTTCGGATTTTTGCTGACGAGTCGCCACTTCTTCATCGAGAACACTGAAGCGCTCATCGGCCTCTTCAATTGCCGCCGTGGTTTCTTCAAGTTGTGCCTGAGCTTCTTCGATCCACTCACCAAGCTCCGCACTTCTGTTTTGGTAGGCCTCAATGGCTGCCGTCAGTCTTGTTAACTCAAGAGCCAGTTCACTTTCTCTGGCACGAACCGTTTCAAAATGCGTATTGGCACTTTGAAGGCGTTCACTCATCTGAGAAACCTTTAGATGGGCTTCTCCCATTTGTTGGTGCAATTGTTCTAATTCACGGCGAAGCGCTTCGCTTTCTTCTTCAAGCGTGTTGATTTCAGCCCTTCGTGACAATAAACCGGTCGAATCATCCGCCCAGAAATTCACGCTCACTTTATCGATCATATGACCTTGTGGGGTCACAAAGTGACAACCCGGCGGCAATAGGTCAACTTTACTCACCGCTTCTTTAACGTTCTCGGCAACAAAGTAATGAGACAGCCAACGGGTAAGCGCCGCGCGAGTCTCTTCGTTATGACGGTCAAAACTGACTTTCTCAATAAGTCCAGTCAGACCGAGCGGTGCAGACTGCTCTTCGGTCTTAAGCAGCGTCGAATAGAAGGTCAGTTTGGCAGGAGGCGGCGCCATTTCAAAAGCGGCAGCCATGGAAAGATTGCTGATACCGAGGGCATTGACTCGCTCGCGCAAAACGGCTTCGAGCGCCCTGGCCCAACCGGCTTGAGGCTGCAATTTTTCGAATAGGCGCGTCAAAGACGATAAACCTTGGCGTTCAAGCCAATCGGAAAGCTTATCGCCCGTCAGACTTTTTTCTTCCAATTCTTTGAGCGTGGTCAATTTCGCTGTGATCGCCGCCAGTCGCTGCTCTTTCTCGTGAATTGCACTCTGAGAGCCGGTCAGTCCCTCACGAGCCTCTTCAAGCAGGGCTTGAGCATCTTCGCGTTCTAGTTTAAGCGCCTCACTGTCTTCTTTGACAATTGAAAGCTCTTCCTTTAACGCATTGAAGCGATCCATATCGGGCGCTTCCGTCTGGGCAGCTTCGCGCTTGAATTTTTCAAGTCGAAGCGTTAACTCTTCTTTGGTCTTCGATAGCCTTGCTAATTCAAGCGACAGATTTCTCGACTCATTTTCAATTCGCTGAGACTCTTTCTGCAGCGCTTCAAAAGCAAGCTCCTTTTGATGAGCCAGCTCTTCAGCAGCAAATTTCTTTTCTTCCAAAGCCGCTTCGCGTTCATTGGCCGTCGCTACGAGTTCTTCTTTTTCCTCGCGTTCAGCGCTTAACGCGTGAATCTTTTCGCCTTGAGCCGAGACTTCACGACCGCGTGCCTCAAGCATTGAACGATAACTTTCAAGCTGCGTTTTCATGAGCGCCCGTCGCTCGACAATGGAACGAATATTGCCTTCAACGGCGGAAATTTGTTTATCCACTTCCGCTAAAGCCTGCGTTTTCCCGAGCACTGTGATATTGGCATCGTTGAGCTTGGAGCGAAGTTGTTGGAGATTTTGACGGAGACGATTCAATTCAGAATCATTCTTACCGACTTCTGCTTGGGCGGCCGACACTTGGGCGTTAATGCGGTCGATGGCATTTTTAGCCTCAACCATCTGGGTAAACCACCAAAGCGATTCCTGTGCTTCACGTTTGGCGTTAAGTTGTTGGTACTCTTCAGCAACCCGAGCTTCTTCTTCTAGCCTTTTTAAAGACTCCCGGCGCGTAACCTGCAGGTCACTGACGCGCTCCAAATTGGCCCGTGTACTGGCTAATTTGGACTCGGCCTCTTTGCGGCGTTTCTTATATTTGGAGACACCCGCAGCCTCTTCAAGATATTCACGCCGTTTTTCGGGCGAGTCTTTGGCAAATTCCGTCACCATGCCTTGACTGATAATGGCGTAAGAATTGGCGCCAAGACCGGTTCCCATGAAGAGATCCCGAACATCGGTGGCACGTACTTGCTGATTATTGATCAGGTAGGAACTCGTATTGTCACGCGTTAAAACACGCTTGACGGAAATATCCACATAAGATCCCCAGGGTCCTTGAAGCGCGCCATCGCTGTTATCAAAAACCAGTTCAACCATGGCGCGGCCGGCGGGCTTTCGGTTGTCTGAACCCGCAAAAATCAATTCGCTCATGCTCTTGCAGCGCAAATCACTGGCCTTACCTTCACCCAAGGCCCAGCGCACAGCTTCAATCACATTGGATTTGCCGCAGCCGTTCGGCCCCACGATCCCAACAATGGATGAGGGCACTTCAATGACAGTGAGATCAGCGAACGATTTAAAACCGCTGATACGAATTTGGCGCAAACGCACGAACTATTTCCTACCTAAAAAGGAATTTGATTTTAAAAACAAAAAGAGCGTCCTGTCCAGACGCCCGGTAGGCCGCCTATTGTGCGGCCTCCGAAAAAACAAACCAATACTACTGTTGGCGGCGGTCGCGGTCAGTCTCTGGAGACGGATCCTCATGGATGAACTCGTCATGATAGGCGATGCGCCACGAGCGGTAATAGCACCACATGCGGAAAAAACAGATAAAAAGCGATCCAACCCAAATACTCAGCGTATTGTCAAAGCCCAACTCAATCATCGCAATGTAGAGCCAGCAACCGGCAAATGCAACGGAACCATAGGGCTGATGGTCATAAATAAGAGAAGGCTTGATATTTAAGAAGGTATCACGGCAAAGACCGCCGAAAACACCGGTGGCCACACCGCAGAGAACCGCGGGCAAATAAGGCACGCCAAGATTGACACCGTGACTGGTACCAACAGCGGAGAAAAAGCCCAAACCGATGGCATCACTCCAAACAAACACATCATAGGAAAGATGCTTTTTGTAGAAGCGGAAAATCATCGGTGTAAAGATAGTAATGAGCAAAACCAACCAAACCAATTCTTGATTAGCGATCCAGTACATTGGGCGACGGTCAATCAGCAAGTCGCGGACAATCCCACCGCCAAAAGCTGTCGAGAAGGCCAAAACAAAAATGCCAACCGGGTCACACTTCATGCGAATACCGATAAGAACGCCCGCAAAAGCAAAGGCCACAATACCGATCACGTCGGTCAGATACAAAAGGTCTACTTTGTTGTAGAACGCCTCAAGAGTCGCAGCGATATCCATAGCTAGTAATCTAATTCGTTGAGCTCATTGGAAAATTTTCGACATTGTAAGGAAATTTACTTAATGGTTCAATTGGGAAAAAACAGCATCGGTCGAAAACCGTTCAAAAGCAAATAGGTAAATTTGCTTAGTGCCGCATTAATACTGACTTAGGGTTTTCACTTGCACATTGAAAAATTGTCAACTTGTTTTAGTTTACTTTGCAATATTGAAAGGACCCTAGGGATTCTCGTTTCTTTTCGATTTTTCAGTAATTATTTTCATAGCCCTTTGTTGAACACTCATTGAATTGACATTTTTGCAACCTATATTTGACTTTATTGCCTTTTAAACATTTTCTTATTTCTCAATAATGCCAATCTCGAAGGACTAAAAGCAGTCCACTCTCTAACTGTTCTTCGAGGAGTTCACAAAATGACTATACAAATTTGGTGCGCTGTCGCCGTGATCGTCTTGACGATCTACGCGCTTGTCAAGCGCATTGAAACACGCATGGTCTTATTTCTTGCCGGTTTGGTTATGTGCCTGATCGCCGGATCCCCGGTCGCTCCCTTTAAAGCTTTTATTAAAGGAATGACCAATCCGACATTGGTACCGGCCATCTGTTCGGCCATGGGTTTTGCCGCCGTGGTGACGGCTTCCAAGTGTGACCTTCACTTGGTGAAGGCTTTGGCTACCCCCCTGCGCAGCCTCGGTGCATTGCTCATCCCCGTGTGCACCATCATCACGTTTCTGATTAATATCGCCATCATGTCGGCTGCCGGTACGGCTGCCACGGTGGGCGCCACCTTCATCCCCCTTCTGATTCGCGCCGGTATCCGTCCGGCCGGTGCCGCAGCGGCTGTGGCCGGTGGCACGATGTGCGGTCTGCTGCTTAACCCCGGTTGCGCACACGACATCTACATCGCTCAGATGGCCAAGATGGAATTGATGGATTTCATCGGCTGGGGCGCCCCGTACATTGTCGGCTTATTCTTGGTTTCTGCTGTCGGTCTTGCACTGGTCTGCATCTTTAAGTATCACGACCATCAAATGACGCCTGAAGAAATGGCCACTTTTGAAGCCGCCGAAGCAACAGAATTCAAAGTCAACCCCTTAAAAGCCATTGCACCGATTATCCCGATGGGTATTTTGATCGTGAGCGCCATTTGGTTCCCGAAAGCTGGCGTTGACGTGGTGATGTCCATGATCATCGGTGTGATCTTCATCTGCTTGATCACCTTGAAGACCCCGGGTGAATTCTCCAAGGCTTTCTTTAAAGGTTTGGGCTCCGGCTACGCTCAAGTGATCGGTTTGATCATTGCTGCCGGCGTTTTCGTTGCCGGTCTTCAAGCCACCGGTGCCGTTCCCGCCTTCATCGAATTTCTCAAACACAGTAACGATATCGCCCGCTGGGGTGCCTCTATCGGTCCGTTCTTGATGGCCGCAGGTACTGGTTCCGGCGAAGCCGCCATTTGGGCCTTTAACCAAGCCGTTACGCCGTCTGCCGCTTCCTTCGGTATGACTAGCGAAGGCTTGGGTCTGTTGGCCGCCTTGGCCGGTCAGTTCGGTCGTACGGCAAGCCCCTTGGCCGGTGCTGTCATTATCGTGGCTGGCGTTGCTCGTGTCTCGCCCATTGAAGTGGCTAAACGCACTTGGGCCGGGATGTTTGCTGCCGTCATCGTTTCTGCTCTGATTTTGGTTTAACTCTCTCTAACGTTAAAAAGGTAACGATCATGAAAAAAAGTTTACTTTGCGCCGCCGTCGCTTTGGCTTGCTCCCCTGCATTTGCCGCTGACGTTCAATTGTTCGGCTTCTTTGACCAAGGTGTTGCGTTCTTAAGCGAAAATTTAGCTAGCACTATGGGCGGTCCGGTTGGTGGTAAAAATACTGTTGAACTTGCCAACGCTAACGAAAAAGTTGCGATGCAAGGCCGCAAAAACCAAGTGTCCTTGGGTACTGGCAACGTGAGCACCTGGGGTATCAAGTTGACGGAACAGTTAAACGATGATGTATCCGTTGGCATCCACTTGGAAAACGGCTACTTGCCCGACAGTGGCGAATTCTATATGGACAATGTCCTCTTTGAACGTGAATCCTCGATCGCCATTAATTCCAAGACCTACGGTCAAATCAAATTCGGCCGTATGCCCGCTATGCTCACGGGTTCCGGTACCACTGGTATCTTCAATAGCCGTGTCAATCCGTTCGGTGCCGGCTGGGGCAACATGACGGGTGGTTGGAAGTTCGTCGGTACCTTGGCAACGGCTCGTCATAACAACATGATCAACTACAAATCACCGACCTTCAACGGTGTGACCTTCCACGCTCAAACTTCTTTCGGCGATGACTACACCCATAAAACAACCGGCGAAACCGGCGAAGAAGGCAGCTCCAAAGTCAATCACTACAGTGCATTAGGCGTCACAGTCCAAGGCGATAAGTACTTCTTGGCTGCCGGCGTTGACTACTTGAAGATGGGTAGCGTTCAAGGCGCAGTCACTGATGACACCATCAAGGCCATCATTGGCGGTCACTACGATTTCGGTTCGTTCAAGGGTTATGCCACTGTTCAATACATGGACAATATCGAATACATCGGTGGTTACTCAACGAAGGAATATGCTCCGAGAATTAAAGATCAAGGCAATACCAAAGGCTTTGACGCCTGGGCTGTGTCTCTCGGTGCTGACACCAAGGTTTGGGGCGGCACGGCCAAGTTCTCCGTGGGTTACGCTCAAGCTGAAAACCAAAACTTGGATGACAACAAAGACTTAGTTCGTATGAACGTTGGTGTTGGTTACATCTATCCGCTTTCCAAACGTACATCCATCTACGGTATCGGCGGCTACTTCTGGGAAGATGCTGACTATAACGAAGATAAGATCTACGCAAGCGAAGTCATCGTTGGTTTGATGCACCGCTTCTAATATTTAGTAAGGTAGTAGAAAGCCGGGGGCGGTTGAGCCCGCCCCCAATTTTATTGTTAAGGTAAAAGAAAAAATGTTGGGTGTCACTTTAACGGCTGCAGAAAATACGCAATCCTTGCAGGCTTTGGAAAATTTAAAAAAGCACGATACGACTTATTGGCTCTTTCGAATCAATGAAGCCAGCATCATTGGCAATATCGGTAAGGGACTTTTGGACAAAAAGTTGGGAATAACGATCCGCGACACGTTATGTGCGATGGAATACGATGCTGACAACGGTCGTTGGATTCGTCCTGAGCTCTATATCACTTTTGAACCCGAACTGCTCAAACGTTGCGGCGTTCAGGCTAGTGTTCTTCATGTCGGCCGCTCCAGCCAGGATATTTTGGCCACAACAAATTTCGCCCAAATGCGCGAAGCGCTTTTAGCCATTGCTGATTCCACAGTTGATTTGGTCAAGACCTTCTGCAATAAAGCTGATCAGTATTGGGACACAATTGTTCCTTTCTACACAAACGGCGTGCAAGCGCAGCCAGGGCGCTACAGTCATTACCTTTTTGCACAAGCCATCTCCTGGGGCAGAGAATTAGATCGCCTCTTTGAGTGCCTCAACCGCTATAACCGCTCTCCCATGGGTAGCGGCGTATTAAACGGATCCCCCTGGTCACTCGATCAAGACTATACGGCTAAAGTTCTGGGCTTTAACTGCGTTGCTGAAAACGCTTTCGAAGCCAATCAATTAGCCAGTAACGACTTTCCGCTTGAAGCCAGTCAGGTTATCCAAGCGATGATGATCAAGATCACCAACTTCCTTCAGGACTTCATGGTTCAATACGCTCAACCGCGTCCTTGGATTCAATTGGTGAAAGCCGGAAGCACTTATATTTCAAGTGCTATGCCGCAGAAACGCAATCCGGGTCTGATTAATAACTGCAGACGCAACGCGGCTGTTGTTATTTCCGAATCGCAGAACGTCTTACTTCGCATCCATAACCTCAATGAAGGGATGCCTGATGCCAGAGACAACGAAATCAATCTTGAATGGCTCTGCGATGCACTTAACGTGATCGAAACCTTTAAAGGTATTGTGGACGGTATGCAGGTAAGCCGTGAACGTGCATTGGAAGAACTTGATCAAGACTGGACTTGCACACAAAACATTGCCGATATGATGATGCTCAAAGCTGGAGTCCCCTTCCGCTTAGGCCATCATTTCGCGAGCCACTTGGTTACTTGGGCTCGTGCAAACAATAAGACACCCTCAAACGTTACCTATGCTGAAATTTGTAAGCAATGGGAAATTTTCAAAACCAAAGGTGAAGGCGTTGAAGGCAATTTCCCGCTTCCAGAAGTTGAACTGAGGGCTGCCATGGATCCGGCCGGAATTGTTGAAGCTCGAGTAAGTTTCGGCGGTCCCCAAGAAAGTGACATGCAACGCCAAAAGGCAAACTTGGAAACCTGGATTCAAGAACACGAAAATCAAACGGAAAAAATTCGCGCTCAAATCGCCGAAGGTCTTCAAAAACTTTCAGATGATTTAAAAGCACTGGTTTAATTCGCTAAAAGTCTTTTGCTTCTAACTTGGCCGAACCTTATCATCGGGTTCGGCCTCTTTTTTAACATCTCTGCCAAAATCGCATATTATCTATTCAAAATATTCGCTTTTCAGATGGATTGCAATTTATTAACATTCAGATGGGTGAAAAATTTCGCCCAGTTTCCTTTATTTTTTCGACCGCTTTCGTTGCCCGAATAGCGGTCTTTTTTTAGACCGGCGGATTAGAAAATAAAATCTTCGGCATATAGGTGATGAACGCTTTAATGGCCGGCGATGTCGGAATATCTTTCGTCACTAAATAAATTCTTCGCCAGGCTGCAGGCTCCAGTGATCGGTTTTCCAAGCCAAACGGATTGATTGTTCGGCTCAATTGGGGCAAAAGACTAATCCCCAAACCTGATGCTATCAGGGATTCAATAGCATAACTGCTCACCGTTTTAAACTTCACAACGACGTTATTTCTCGAGTCAGAAAAAAAGTCTTTCACTTCGCGGCACCAGCCTTGCTCATTTAAAACCAAAGGATAATGACCTAGCATTTCCACCGGTACTTTGTCATAGTGAGAAAGTTCATGGCCTTTGGGAAAAACCACTTTAATTTCATCCATGAGCAAAAGCTGTGCATTGAACGATGGATCAAAAGGGGCCACCATCACACCAACATCCACTCTGTCTTCATTGAGCCAATTTTCGATTGCCTCTGTGTTGCCAATGGATAACTCAAAACGAATGGCGGGAAAAAGCTTGTGAAAAGCTGGCAAAACCTTCGGCATCCAGACTTGGGCACTCGCGTGAATAAGACCGATCCGAATAGTCCCTATTTTTAAACCTGTCATCTCATCGAGCACACCTTCTAGCCGCACCTCTTCTGCGCATACTGAACGGATATAGGGCACAAGGGCCCATCCCGATGAAGTCAGGGTCACACCTGATTTTCTACGGTTTAGAAGCGTCACGCCCCATTGTTCTTCCAAGTCATTGACCATTCGACTGACAGCCGACTGTGTACAAAAAAGCTTTTTTGCGGCCGCCGTAAAGCTTCCTGTTTCAACCGCAGTCAAAAATGCTCTGTATTTACTTAAAGTCATGATCGCTTTTAGAGAAGTCCTGCTGACGTAATTTCTTTTCTTAATTTGGTAAAAGTCTCTCTTTGCCTTTCAACCAACCACTCAACAAAAGTGATAATACGGCGGCACTGTAAAGAGTCTTCCTGTGCATAGGTGAAACACTCTTTTGTTGGAACGTGCCAACCGCTTAAAACGGGCTCCAGCGTCCCTTCAATGATTTCCTTGTAGGTGTGGTACAAACTCATGTCCACCGCGACGCCGGCTCCTAAAAATAGTGCATTTTTCAGAGCCAACACCGAATGAAACGCAATGGTATTTTTCCATTTAAGCGGCAGTCTTTGACCGTCCTTGACGAGGAAATTAGCCGGAGACCTTAGTGCCGAACTGTACGTTAGACCAATATGCCTTTCACAGTCATCCGGATAGCGAGGCATTCCGTGACGCCTTAAATAGTTCGGCGACGCACAGGGAATAAAAGGCATGTCACCGACGTACCAACCGCGCACACCGGGCACTTCATTTTCCTGATAACTTAAGATCACATCAACGCTTTTACCCTCGCTATCGATGAATCCCTTCGGAGGCGGAGCCATCAATTCCACCAAATCAAATTCAATATCCGGATAAATCTGCTGAAATTTCACCATCAACGGCGCCACTTCCAAAGCGCCGATCCCCCCATAGGTGGCCACTCGAATCATGCCGCTCATTTCATCAATATCAGTGCGAAGCTTACTCATCATCCGGGTATGCTCTTCAATGAGATGCTGGGCCTGTTCAAAAGCCACCTGCCCCATGGTGGTCAACGTAACCGGTCGGGTATTTCGGTAAAAAAGCTCAAACCCCAAATCTCTTTCCAACGCTTTAATCACACGACTTGCTGTACTGGGTTCGATATTTAAATGATCACAAGCCGCGTTCACACTCCCCGCCTTAACCGTCTCAACCATTAAACGCCAAGCATTTAGGTCCATTTCGCGTCCCATTTTTTATCTCCGTATTTTCACTAATAACTTGTCAAATTTTCAGCATGCTATTGCATTAGTTGATTATGAACCAACCGTATCTATTGAATTGAAGCGATGATATAAATATTTCAAAGTACTTGATATTGATAAATTATCAAGATCGTCTTTACTTTTTTGCCTTTTCTTCAATCAAAAACCAACCGATAATCATCCCCTATCAATAAAAGAAATTTTGGAGAAAAACAATGTGGGATTATTTAATTAAAGGCGTGCGCACCATTGATCCAAAAAATCATATTGACGATGATTGGGATATTGCCATTGAAAATGGGAAAGTCGCTGAAGTCGCCCCTGACCTTCCGGTAGGCAATGCCCGACAGACGAGTGAATTCAACGCGATGATTGCTCAGCCCGGCATCATTGACTCACACCTGCATCTGGGAATCAATCCTTATGGCTTTAAGATGGAAGCCCTAGCGGGCGTAACCACTTGTCTGGACATGGCAGGTGAAACCGACTTTATTCTCGAAAACAGCCGCAAGGACGGCTGTGGAATTAACTTTGCCATTCTGCAGGCTCTGTTACCGGGGAAAAATATCGCCTCCAACGATCCCAGTGCCGATGAAATCAATGCCTTTATCGATAAAGTACTCGCAAGCGGCGCCTATGGTGTGAAAATTTTAGGCGGACATTTTCCGCTTACACCTGAAGCTAGCGCCAGAGTCGTTGAGATCTGCAACCAACGCAATGTTTACGTTGCTTGGCATGCCGGCACAACAACCGATGGCTCCAATATCAATGGCATGCGTCAAGCCGTTGAATTAGCCGCCGATAATTTCCTTCATTTGGCTCACATCAACGCCTACTGTCGCGGTGCCATTAAGCCTGTCGAAGAAGAAACGCTCGAAGCGATTAATCTTTTAAAGAATCACCCCAATATTGTCTCTGAAAGCTATCTGTCTGCTCGAAATGGAACCAAATTAAACGTTGATCAAAACGGCATTCCCTTATCCGGTGTTACCCGAAATTGCTTGAAACGTTTCGGCTTTTCCGTTGACACAAAAGGCATTGAAGAAGCAATTAAACAAGGTTATTTAAGCGTCATCTTGGAAGAAAACGGTTTATCGACCCTTGCCGATCGAAAAGACTCGTTGGAACTATTCCGTCAAAGCCATGGCGATGTAAGCGCTTCATTTGACAGAGTGAACCCCTTCTTACCCCGGGCGTGGATTGCCAGCGCCAAACGAGACAACGGCCAATTTGTTGTGGATGCCATTTCCTCCGATGGCGGCTGCATTCCGCGCAATGTTATTTTGGAATCTGGCATCAGTCTCATTAAATTAGGGGCTCTGAGTGCATCGGAATTTGCCGCCAAGACTTCACAGATTCCCGCTCAGATGTTGTCTCTTGTCAATAAGGGCCATCTAAGCACCGGGGCCGATGCTGACATTACCGTTTACGATCCTGTCACTCAAAAAGCAGTCGCGACATTTGTCGGCGGCACGCCCGTTATGCTCAATGGGAAAGTCATTTGTAAAGAGGGATGCGTGATTGCGCATCCGAACTCAGAAGCGTTTTTAACGCAAGGAAATTTTGCGCATCAATGCGTGGAGGCTAATCTATCATTACTCAAGCAACTGCATGCTTGATCTCAATAGAACGATTCCAGCTCATTGCTGAGCTGGAATCACTAAAAAGCTAATCAACTACCAATTCATCCGTACCGAAGCGGTGTTCCCTTAACCGCTCAATACCCATGGCGTCGTATCGCTCAAACGGTTGATGAATCCAAGGATTGTTATCTAAGAATTCGCACCAATAGTCAGGCGTATAAACCGAGTGGGATTTCCACCAGAGCACCGCCACACGGATTTCAGTAATGGCCGGATACTGTTGTTTTAAATGATGGACCACTTGTTCAAGCGTCTTGCCGGAATCCACCATGTCATCAACCAAAAGCATGCGCCCGGCGATTTCTCCACCCGTCTTCGTGATAAATTGCGCGATATCCAAGTCACCTTGTTGTTTGCCGGCGGCCTGACGATAAGAACTCGTCGCTAAAATCGCCAAAGGCATATCGTGAACGCGTGAGAAAATATCGCCCACACGCATGCCACCACGAGCCAAACACAAAATTGTGTCAAACTTGTAGCCGTCATCGGCCACTTTGAGAACCAACTGCTCAACGAGATCGTCGTACTCTTCTTGGGTAACAAACAGGTCAGTCATAGACATTGAAGGGCGGCCGCAAGCCGCCCTTTTTTAGTGAGTTATTTGTTAAACGGATTATCGAGCATGATCGTCTGCGAACGATCGGGACCGGTTGAGACAACCGCGATCGGGCAGCCGGCCACTTCAGACAAGCGTTGCAGATAGCGTTTAGCCGTTTCAGGCAAGTCTTCCCAACGCGTCACGCCGAACGTGCTTTCCTTCCAACCCGGGAAGTCTTCATAGATCACTTCACATTGTGCGCAGGCTTCAGCACCATAGGGCATAACATCAATTTCTTCGCCCTGATACTTGTAACCCACACCCAAGCGAACCGTATCCAAACCATCCAGCACATCAAGCTTCATCACAGCCAAACCACGCAAGCCGTTAATTTGTACGGCACGGCGCATAGCCGCTCCGTCAAACCAGCCGCAACGACGCGGACGACCCGTGACAGCACCGTATTCATAGCCTTTGTCGCGCAAATGCTGACCAATTTCATTGTGCAGTTCGGTCGGGAACGGACCTTCGCCAACACGTGTGCAATACGCTTTGGTGATGCCCAAAACATAGTCAATGCGGTGAGCGCCGACACCGGCACCTGAGCAAACCGCACCGGCCACCGTGTTGGAACTCGTCACATACGGATAGGTACCGTGGTCGATGTCAAGCATGGAGCCTTGAGCGCCTTCAAAGAGGAAGGACTTTCCTTCGTCCATCAATTTGTTGATGGTGTAGGAAACATCGGTGAGCATGGGCTTAATACGGGGAGCATAGGCCAACGTTTCATCGATAACCTTGTTAATGTCGAGCGCTTCGGAACCCAGCAACTTCGTCAACTCAAAGTTGTGGTATTCCATCACATCACGAACGCGCTCGATAAAGAACTTTTCGTTAAAGAGGTCTGCCACGCGCACACCGCGGCGGGCAACTTTATCTTCGTAGGTCGGGCCGATACCGCGACCGGTCGTGCCGATCTTCTTAGCACCGGCGGCCGCCTCACGAGCGTGGTCCAAGGCAATGTGATAGGGCATCACCAACGGCGCATTGCCGGAAACACGAATGCGGTGTTCAGCCTCGCAACCGTGTTCTCTTAATTGTTCAATTTCACCGAAGAAAGCTTCCGGGCAAAATACGATGCCATTGCCGAGATAGCAAGTCATCGTCGGGTGCATGATGCCAGACGGAATCAAACGCAACACCGTCTTATGACCATTGATCACCAGCGTATGACCGGCGTTGTGACCGCCATTAAAGCGCACCACCCCATCGACCTGTTCAGTCAACCAGTCGACAATCTTGCCCTTGCCTTCATCACCCCACTGGGCGCCGACCACGACAACATTCTTAGCCATTGTTTTATCCCCGAAAAAAGCAATAAAAACTGTAACCGGACGGCATTTTATAAAGCCAATCCACAACCCTTGTATTATGGCTTAGTTTTTCTTTTTTTTGTAGTCTCAAAAGCATTTTCCTGAGCCAATTCGACAAAAAATGCCATGAAAAAAGCCCGCCGAAGCGGGCCGTAGAGTTCGTCAGAAAACTAGGCGGTAATAAGCCAGATCACACCGACGCCAACCAGAAGCAATCCCAATCCGATTTTTCGGATAACATCGGGGGAAGCGACTTGACCAATCTCTCTGACAGCATCAAGCCATTTTTCCGGTGCCGTAAAAGGAATCAATCCTTCAATAATGCAAACCAGTGCGAAAGCCAGTACCCAAGTTTCCCACGACATCGTTATTTAGCCTCAGGTTCTTTCATGTACTTGAAGAAATCAGCCGAGGGATCAACCACCATGACATCTTTCTTATTCGCAAAGCTCGCACGGTAGGCTTCCAAATTACGATAAAAACGTGCAAACTCGGCATTTTTAGAGAAAGCCTGAGCATAGGTGGCATTGGCGATGGCATCCCCTTCACCCTTGATTTGTTGGGCTTGGTTATAGGCCTGAGCCAAAATCACCGCGCGCTGACGATCAGCATCGGCACGAATTTTTTCTGCCTCAGCCGCACCGGTTGAACGTTCTTCAGCAGCAACGCGCTTACGTTCAGCTTCCATGCGGCGATAAACAGATTCGGAAATTTCCGGGGTGAAATCCACTCTCTTTAAGCGGACATCGACCACTTCCACACCGACATCCTTTACGCGTTCCTGCAGACCCGTGCGAATTTCAAGCATGGCTACATCACGTTCGCGACTGGTGATGCCATTGACCGTACGTTTATTAACCGTTTGGTTCAAGGCGTCACGAAGCAGCGCTGAGATTCGATCTTCTGCCGCGCGTTCATTGCCTTGGAAAGAAACCCAATATAAACGCGGATTGGCAATACGCCACTTCACAAACGAGTCAATCATCAAGTTTTTCTTTTCACTCGTTTGCACAAGATCGGCCGTCGGAGCATCCAACGTCAAAATGCGCTTATCCAAATAAACGACATTTTGAAATGGCGGCGGAAGCTTCGCATGAAGTCCGGGCTCAGAAACCACTTCTTTTAATTCACCCAAAGCGAACACCAAAGCGTGCTCACGTTCATTGACCGTGTACAGGCACAGTTTGGCAGCGGCTAACGCGACCAAAACAACCAAGGCTGCAGTTGATAATTTTTTCATGTTTTTCTCCTATCCCCTTGGTTAACGCACACGATCACGGATTGCATCACGCGCATTGAAGTCTCTGCTGTACGTGCGTGACGTTGAAGCGGCAGGCTGCGTAGCTGGCTGCTGAGTCTGTGTCTGAACTGCAGACTGAGAAGCAGTGGCAGGCGCCACGGCCTTGGCAGAAGCCGCGTTTTGCTCCATTAACTTATCAAACGGCAGATAAAGCAAGTTGTTGCCGTCTTTGGTATCCACATAAACCTTCGTTGTGGATTGCATGACCTGTTGCATCATATCCACATACATACGGTCTCGAGTGACACGCGGAGCCTTTTCATACTGAGTCAAAATTTGTGCGAAGCGATCTGCGTCACCCTTGGCCGTTTCGACCACACGCGCCTTATAGCCTTCGGCTTCCTGAGCCAAACGCGCGGCCATACCGCGAGCCTTCGGAATAACATCGTTGGCGTAGGCTTGACCTTCGTTGATTTGACGTTCACGGTCTTGACCGGCCTTCACGGCATCGTCAAAGGCGGCCTGAACCGGTTGAGGGGGCTGTGCGTTTTGAATAGCCACGCTCATCACTTCAATGCCCGTGCGATAGCGATCGAGCATTTCCTGCATGATCTTTTTCACGTCTTCGGCGATCTCCTGCTTGCTTTCAAAAAGCACGCTGTCCATCTTCTTACGACCAACGACCTCACGCATGGCGCTTTCTGCGGATTGACGCACGGACTCATCAGGATCACGCGAGCGGAAAATGTAATTCATCGCCCCGTCACCCGACTTAATACGATATTGAACATTGAAGCGTAAATCGACAATGTTTTCATCATCGGTAAGCATCAAGGCTTCGGCCTCGCGGTTGGCTCGACCCATGGCGCCGATTGCCACCGTTCTCACGCTGCTGACATCAACAATATTGACCTCTTCAATCGGCCAGGGCAAATGCCAGCGAAAACCCGGCATGGTTGTTTGCGTGTATTTGCCAAACGTGGTCACGATACCTGACTGGCCTTCCGGAACAATGTAAAAACCGGTGGCAGCCCACAAACCCACTACAACCACTGCCGCAAACGCTAAACCGCGACCGCCGGGTTGCTTCTTAATAAATTTAGGCGGCTGCATATTCTTAAAAGATTCAAATTGCTTTTTTAATTGCTCTTGAGGATTTTGTCCGCCAAAGGAACGAGTGTTGTTGTCTTCGTCACGCTTTTGTTCAAAAGCGTCTTCACGACGAGATCCGTCCTCTCTGCGCCCTTGACCTAACATTCCGCCCAGAGCACGGTTAAATTCATCCCAGAGACGATCTAAATCATCCCCTTCATTTTTTCGCTTACCGGCCTCTTTATTCTCAAAACCATTCTGACCGCGTTCATCTTTACGATCAGTATCCGAGCGGTTTTCCTTTTCAGGCGCGCTCTTTTTTTCCTCGTTATCGTCCGAGCCGCCCCGGCCCCAATGCGGGTCATTCAAAGACATGCGTCAACTCCCTGACCGCACAACCATCCAAATAGTGACTGTCGGTCCTTTTACTTACATCAATGTGAACGGTTTATTTTAAAGGAATTTGTTCCGACAACCCTTAAATCAATCTTAGATATTAAGAAAAAGGAGCTATTTGAATCCCTTTTTCTTAATTCCTTATCAGGTATTTCCCTTAGAACACAGCTTTAGACACTCAAAATAAGTAATTTCACCTAGACGGAAAAATGTTAAATACTTTACTATCCGTTACATGGATGTTTCAGACATCCATTTCTTTTAATTATTGACTAACAAAAGGATCATCCTATGTCTGAACAAGAAAAAAAGACTACGGAAGAAAAAGTTGGTATTGGCGGTTACATCGCCTTGGTTTTCGCCATCGTGTTTTTCTCCGGTGTGTGCGCCGGTAACCACTGGTGGGGTATTTTCGACTTCTCCACGTTAAATGGCGCTTTCGGTAAGGTCATCACGAACGTCACCCTCAACGGCGACGTGTTGAAGACCTCCACCGGTATGTTCCGCGGTGTTGGCGGTTCCGGTGCTATCGACGGCTTCTGCTTCGCCTTGACGTTGGTTCCGACCGTTATGTTCGCCTTGGCCATGATCACGGTCTGCGACCACTACGGTGCTTTGGCTGCCGCTCGTCAACTCTTGACCCCGATTCTCCGTCCTTTGATGGGTATCCCGGGTTCCTGCTCTTTGGCTTTGATCGCTTCCTTGCAATCCACCGACGGCGGTGCTGCTTTGACGCGCCAATTGTTGGATAAGGGCGAAATCACCGAAGACGAAGCTGACGTGTTCGCTATGTTCCAATTGTCCGCTGACGCCACCATCACCAACTTCCTTGGTGCCGGTGTTGTGCTTTTGAGCTTGACGGACTCTGCAGGCAACACGGTTCCTGCTTCCATCGCTTTGTGCTTGGGCATCATGCTCGTCATGAAGGTTTTCGGCGCTAACGTTATTCGTTTCTTGAAGATCTTCTCCGCTAAGAAGAAGAAAGCCGCTTAATTCAGGATTGGAGGATATTGAATATGTCTAGTGAAAACAGCAAGCCGATGGTAACTGACGTTTTCGTCAAGGGTGCCATTCAAGGTTGGAATATTGCAACCCACTCCACGATCCCGAACGTTTTGATGGCTTTCGTGATTATTGCCGCTTTGAACGTGGCCGGCCTTTTGCCGATCTTGGGCGACATTTTCCGCCCGTTGATGGGTTTGTTCGGTCTGCCCGGTGAAGCCGCTGCCGTTTTGATCGCCGGTTGGATGTCCATGGGCGGTGGTGTCGGTGTGGCTGCCGCTTTGTTCGATCAAGGCGCCATCTCCGTTGGTGACTGCGCCATCTTGGCTCCGGCCATTTATTTGATGGGTTCCCAATTGCAATACATGGGTCGCTGCTTGGGCGTTATCGGTACGCGCGGCAAGATGATCCCGTTGTTGATGTTGGTTTCCATCATTAACGCTTTCATCTCTATGATCATCATGAACATCCTCGTCTAATGACCGGATTTCGTATGACATAGACTCAAGGGGGATTAACGCTAATTAATCCCCCTTTTTCATACACTAAACAGTACAATTTCATCAGGTCGATTGATCTTATTCAATCGGTTTGCAACACATTTAGAAAGGATAATTCCGATGGTTCAAGAATTTCTCAAGGACTTGGAAAAGGTCGTTAACGTAGACGCCGGCACGGCTTGCACCGAAGGTGTGAAGCAAGTTGCTGAAACGTTCAAGCAACACTACGAAGGCATTGGCTTTACTGCCCGTCTCGTTGACTTGGGCGACAAGGTCGGTCCCGCTCTTTTCGCTACCAACAAGCCCGAAGCCACACACTATGACGTGATGCTCAACGCCCACTTGGATACGGTTTTCCCGGCCGGCACCGTGGCTGTCCGCCCGATGTCTATCAAGGGTGATCGTGCCTATGGTCCTGGTGTCTTGGACTGCAAAGCCGGCTGCATGACCATTTTCTACGCTTTGAAGAATCTGCCCAAAGAAACGTTGGACAAGCTCTCCATTTTGGTAGCCTGCAACCCCGACGAAGAAACGGGTTCTGTCTCCTCTCACGATTGGTTGAAGGAATGCGCCTCTAAATCTGACCGCGCTTTGATCTTTGAACCGGCTCGTGAAGGCGGTGAATTGGTTTGCGCCCGTAAGGGTTCGAGCACCTACAAGATCACGTTCCACGGTGTGTCCGCTCACGCCGGCAACAACCCTGAACGCGGCCGTGACGCCATCTACGCCATGGTGAAGTTCATCGCTGCCGTTAAGGAATTGGCCGACTGGGATCGTGGCATCACGCTCAACTTCGGTATGGTTCGTGGCGGCACGGTTGCCAACGTTGTGGCTGATTTTGCTGAAACGGAACTTGACCTTCGCGTCTGGAACGATGACGACTACAACGAAGTTAACGCCAAGATCATGCAATTGGCCCAACAAGAATGGGTCGCCGGTGTTACGCAAGAAATCGTTGAAAAGAACCACCATGGTGCCATGCCCTTGAGCGAAGCCACCAAGGCGATGGCCGGCTTGATTGAAGAAGCCGCCAAGCTCGAAGGTTTCGATATCGCTTGGGTGAAGGCCGGTGGCGCCTCTGACGGCAACACCACCGCTTCCATGGGTGTCCCCACCTTGGACGGTTTGGGACCTGTCGGCGGTGAAATGCACTGCGACCGTGAATACTTGGAAATCAACTCGATTGAAAAGCACATCAAGGTTGCTGAACGCTTCTTGACGTTGATCGCCGAACGCAAGTAATCTGTGTTTGACTTTCAATAAGTCCTGGGGGATGGTCTGAAAACCATCCCCTTTGTTTTTTCTGTTTTCTCTCAAACTTCCTGTCTCAATTAACGTCCTTGATTCGTCATTTAGGCGCTATCATTCCTAGCGGATTGTTTCTTTTTCGATAAGACATTAAAGAGGAAGTTACCATGGCTCTTTTAATTAAAAATGCCCATGTATTTGCCCCGAAGGATTTGGGTGTACAAGATGTCTTGATGGCCGCTGAAAAAGTGATTGCCATCGGCAAGGACTTGCCCTCCACCCTACCCGATACAGAAGTCATTGACGCCAAGGGTCAAATCATGACCCCAGGCTTTTTTGATCAACACATTCACGTCACTGGTGGCGGCGGAGAAGGTGGCCCGGTTACGCGTACGCCGGAAATCATGCTCTCTGAACTTGTCGCCTGCGGCACAACCAGCGTTGTCGGTGTCTCAGGAACGGACTTTGTGACCCGCTCCATCGAAAATCTTTTAGCGAAGGTGCGAGCACTCAAATCCGAAGGCGTTTCAGCCTGGATGTATACGTCCAACTACAAGTATCCGCCCACAACAATGTCCGGTTCTGTTTCTCAAGACATGTTCCTTGTGCCGGAGTGCTTGGGGGTGAAAATTGCCTTGGGCGACCACCGCTCCTCTTTCCCGACCGTTCAGGAAGTTTTAGCTCTTTTAGCTGAAATTCGTGTGGGCGGCATGATCGCCGGTAAGACAGGCTTTCTTCATATCCATACGGGCAACATCCCCGGCAGTTTTGATATGTATAAGGAAATTGTTTCTCGCGGTTTCCCCATTAAGCATATTCGTCCGACGCACTGCGGCCGCATCCGCCACGTATTTGATGCAGCGGTTGAGTTTGCCAAAGCTGGCGGCTACATGGATATCACGACGGGCGCAAGCTGTGCCTTTGACAATCCTGCCATCGCTGTGATGACAGCACTGGATGCCGGAGTTGATCCGACGCACATTACGCTTTCCACGGACGGTCACGGCTCAGTTCCGCGCTTTAACGATAAAGGCGAAATGGTTGGTCTGGGCGTTGGCGGTGTTGCCGGCAACCTCACCGAAGTCAAACGCTTGATCGCCGAATTCAAGATGCCGATTGAAAAAGCCATTACCTTTATTTCTTCAAACGTCGGTTCAGCTTTGGGTCTGCCCGGTCAAGGCGTCATCGAAGTGGGCGGTTGCGCCAATGCCTGTCTCTTTAACGATGCCATGGAATTGACAACGGTGGTCTCTCGCAATCACGTTATGATGCGTAACGGCGAAATCGTTCAAAAAGGCACTTTTGAATACTAATTCAAAAGGGAATTAGACCCATGAGCGGAGATTGAAAAACCTCCGCTCTTTTTTTGTCTTTCAGCAAAAGAGCAAAAAGCCTACAATGGCCTGAGGAATTCAATTTTTGGACGAATTAATGAACCATATTGCCAACCTGCTGGGAGCCGTAGCCCTGATTTTCTGGGGGACCTACATGGTGAAAAGCGGCATGCTGAGAACTTTCGGCATGTCTCTTCGCACCGCGCTCTCACATGGTTTGGACAATCGATTTAAGGGATTCGCGGCGGGCTTTTGCTTATCGAGCCTCTTACAAAGCTCAACGGCTGCGACACTTTTGGTGGCCGGGCTTCAATCCGAAGGTTTGGTCAACACACTCATTGCCATTAGCTGCATTTTCGGCGCCGAACTCGGCAGCGCCTTTGTCGCCACGGTTTTAAGTCTGAATCTTGCCGTCATCGCCCCCATTCTGATTCTGATCGGCGTGGTCATGTTCTTTCACTACACGCCTTCCAAACGCCAAGGACAGTTCGGCCGTATTGTGATGGGCTTGGCCTTTATCATGGTGGCCATCAATCAGATTGTTGTATCCACCGAACCTTTGCGATCAAGCGCCGATTTAGCTCCGTTTTTCCTCCTTCTGCATGACTATTTAATTCTGTCTTTCATCGCAGGGATGCTCTTAGCCATAGGCTGTGTCTCAAGCCTCGCGGCGGTGATCGTCTCCTCTTCTTTGTACGCCGCGCAAGTGCTTGACTATGAAACCGCTATCTGGATGGTTTTGGGAGCCAATGCAGGCAGTACCGTTTTAGCCCTTTCGACAACCATGTTTGCGAGTTCAGTCGGACGGCGGGGCCCCTATGCCACCTCTTTTTTCAGAGCACTTATCATTGCCCTAGCCCTCTTCGTATTGTCTGTTGGTTTACCAAACTCAATAAAACTGCCCGACAATGTGGTGCTCTTTCATTTATCGTTTAACGCTCTCGTGGGGCTTTTAGGGTTACTTTTTATTAAACCTTTGAGCGCGTTAATTGAGCACTGTCTGCCAAACATTCAGAACGATCCTACGATCTACTCGGATAATAAAAAGCTTTTCGTTCAGGAAAATTTCTTGTCTGTCGGAATTTCTTTATCAGTGGCTAAGAAAAATTTGATTAAAGAAATTGAAGGCATTCGTCTGCTCTGGGGTGATGTTGACACGCTTTTGAGACTCAATCCCAATCCGGGTGATGTTATGCTCATGCGAAATAAAGCGGCTGAATTGGTGAGGCTAAACAGAAGCTTGTCATTATTTTTAAACCGTGCTGTCACGCCGAGTCTTAGCTCATATGAGGCGATTCAGTGGCAAAACATGAAAAGTGTTAACGGCTCATTAAAGTCAGCGGTGAATTTAATTGACCACACCATTGAAGTAATTAATGAAGGTAAGTGTCTCAAGCACTTGGATTTCAGCCCTGAAGGCTTAAGGGAACTGAGAGAGTCTCACCAGATTGTGCTCTCCAGCATCGAGACGCTTCACGCTTATTTGAGTTCTACCGATGCCAAAGAGAAAAAAGAATTGACCGAAAAGTTATTGGCCCATCAAAAACGGTTATTGACCGCGGCCAGAGAGCAAACCCACCTGCACCTACTGCGAATTGCCAATGATGACGTCAACGCCATCGAAACCGATGCATTGCATCTGGAAATTCAGTCACTTTTTAACCGCGTGGCCGGCCTCATTTGTGCCAGCGTCAATTTGGAGTTGGAAAGAGTCTAACTTCAAATCAAATCGTCAGATCTCTGCCCCTGCGGACGGATTCCTGCACTTCATCAAATATGTCCTTCATCGCCTGCGAGGGTTTCTGACCTATTAGCGAGAAGATGACAATTGCCGCTAATGCAAAAATGAATCCGGGAATAATTTCATAAAGGCCGAACCAGCCGAAGGTATTCCAAACAATAACAGTCACAGCACCTGTGACCATTCCAGCCAAGGCTCCGTTTTTCGTCATTTTCTTCCACCACAGGCTCATGATAATCACGGGGCCAAACGAGGCGCCAAAACCGGCCCAGGCATAGCTCACCAAACCCAATACCTTACTTTGAGGATCCATGGCGATAAAAATGGCCACAAGCGAAACCATCAACACCATTAAGCGTCCGAACCAAATCAACTCACGCGTCGATGCCTGCGGTCGAATAAAGGCCCGATAGAAGTCTTCGGTGAGCGTTGAAGAGCAGACCAACAACTGACATGAGAGCGTACTCATCACAGCGGCCAAAATAGCCGACATCAGAATACCGGCAATCCAAGGATTGAAAAGCACCTGCGTGAGAACAATGAAAACCAATTCCGGGTTGGCAATAACGGATGTCCCTTGTGTGATGTGCTCGGCAAAATAGGCACAGCCGAAAAAGCCAACACTGACGGCACCGGCCAAGCAAAAAACCATCCAAATAATCGAGGTACGGCAGGCGGTCGGAATGACTTTGATCGATTTTGTCGCCATGAAGCGAACCAGAAGATGAGGCTGACCAAAGTAGCCCAACCCCCAAGCCAAAAGCGATGCGATGCCAACCGCTGTCTGCCCCTTAAACATATCAAGCATGGACACATCGATGGCGCTCACCTTACCGATGGTTTCGGAAAATCCCCCTAATTCGTTCATGACCACGATGGGTGTAACCACCAGTGCCACACACATCATCGCCGCCTGAACGGTATCGGTCCAACTGACGGCCAAAAAGCCACCGATAAACACATACAGTATGGTCGCCGCCGCACCGATCCACAGGGCTGTCGAATAGTCCATGTTAAAGGTAGATTCAAAAAGCCTTGCGCCCGCCACCATGCCGCTCGCGGAATAAATTGTGAAGAAGATCAAAATAACAATGGCACAAATGATGCTTAACACCCGTTTATCGTCGTCGAAACGGTGGCTGAGATAATCAGGAAGCGTGAGCGCGTTTTTGCATCTTTCTGTGTAGACACGCAATCGAGCCGCAACAATTTGCCAATTAGTCAATGAGCCGATGCAAAGACCGATCGCCAACCAACTTTCAGAAATACCTGAAAGAAAGACAGCCCCCGGCAATCCCATTAAAAGCCAACCGCTCATGTCACTTGCGCCAACTGACAAGGCGGTTACCAAGCCGCCCAGGCGTCTGCCGCCTAAGACATAGTCGTTGAAGTCACGTGTGTAATGCCAAGCGATAAAACCGATGGCAACCATCAGTAACAGATACCCGCAAAACGTAATGGCAATGGGATTAAAAGACATCGTTCATCATATTTCAAAAAAGTGAACATTCAGTCTAATTCATCTGAAGCGAAATGTCCCTTTTGAGATAGGCCATCTCGCCTAGTTATTCAAATTTAGAAAGAGGTCGAGACGAGCTCTCTGAAAAAATCCATTAGTGACGATCGATAGTTTTTTGGGTAAATATTTTGATTTTGTAGAAAATTTCCGAAGTGTCCAGTTCAAAAATTGATGGACGCTTCGGACTAATTCGGCTAAGTAATCATTGTGTATTTTTCAGTACAGTAATAAAAATCCGCCTGACTCAAAATAAACCAGATAGAGATTTCTCTAAAAGTCGATAACTTAAGTGGGATGAGGAGGGGCGAACTCTCCAATGTTTTCAGACCTTTTACATTCGATTTTTTTCTTAGTCACCCAAAAGATCAGGAGTGAAACTTCAATCGAAAATTTCCAATATCGTTCGTTAATTTTTAATAAACTCTCGAAGCCCAACGAGAAAAGGGAATTTCTTTCCATGCCTTGGCTCTGAAAACTTTGCGCCGAATTCTTCAAGATTTTTCGCGCGAAAAGAATTTCGGCGAAAGCCGAAAGGGCCCCTGTGAAACAGGGTTTAGAAACGACAATGGCCCGGTTGCACCCGAGCCAAAGTCAATTTAAACGAGGTGACAGAATGACTTATCTTTCATCCTCGTGGGTGACTATAACACAATTAAATGCGATTGTGGTCATTGACTTAAGAATTCAATTCTTAGTTGTGACGCTTGCGTTTATGTTGTGGATAGTCCGCACGAAACCTTAATGGGTTGGGGCTAAGTTCGAAATGGCTTAGCCCTCGTGCGTTTCCATACGCAACAATAAAAAATCCACCTGATTTAAAACAAACCAGATGGAAATTTCTCTTTAAAATCAAAATTGTGTGGTGGAGATGAGGAGGGTCGAACTCCCGACCTCTGCATTGCGAACGCAGCGCTCTGCCAACTGAGCTACATCCCCACAAGAGGTTTTGAATTCTGCCACGCCATAGCGAAAATTGCAAACTACTCCATTTCCTCTTTTTCCCAATCTTCAAGCTCTCGAGGCAAACTTTTGTTTGCTTCTTTGACCTCTCGGGATTTCTCTAATATCGCTTCCCGCAATAAATCTAGGCCAACACCTGTTAATGCAGATATTCTGACAGCCTCTATCTCGCCGGAAGCGTTCCTTAAAATTTCCGGTTCCAGATCTGTTCGATCAATTTTGTTGAGTACCAGAATTGTCGGAATTTCATGGGCGTCGATTTCTTCCAAAACTTTGTTTACTTCAACAATCTGATCGTCCTTGGCTGCGCTTGAAGCATCAACGACATGCAACAAAATATCAGCATGCACTGTCTCATCCAAAGTCGACTTGAAGGCCTCCACCAGCTGGTGAGGTAGTCCTCGAATAAAACCGACCGTATCACTTAAGACTACACTTTCCCCCTCTCCGACATAACAGCGTCGGGCTGTTGTATCCAATGTTGCAAAAAGCTGATCGGCGGCATATATATCAGACTTTGTGAGCGCATTAAATAATGTGGATTTACCCGCATTGGTGTAGCCTACAATCGACAAGGAGACAATGTCACTTCGTGAGCGGCCTTTACGTTGCGTGTTGCGCTGCTTGGCTAATTTTTTCAGCTGTTCCTTTAACTGCTTGACTCGGACTCCAATCATGCGGCGGTCCAATTCAATTTGCTTTTCACCGGGACCACCCGTCTTACCTAGCCCCCCACGTTGACGCTCCAAGTGAGTCCAGCCTCGAACCAATCGTGTTGACAGATGTTCCAGTCTTGCCAACTCCACTTGCAGACGACCTTCCCGACTTTTGGCTCGTCGCTGAAAGATTTCCAAAATAAGCTGAGTTCGATCAAGCACTGCAACGCCCACGATTCGCTCAATGTTGCGCTGCTGTGCGGCTGACAAGGCCACATCAAAAACGACCACACCGATATCGAGTCGTTTCACCTCATCGGCCAATTCACCGATTTTTCCGCTGCCCAAATACGTCGCCGGATCAGGTTTATCACGCTTAGCCATCATAAGCCCAACGGGCTCAAGTGCATCGCTTCGAACAAGCTCAGTGAGCTCTTCAGCTGCATCAGCAATGGTGATTCGCGAAGTGGAAATACAAACGAGGTATGCTCTGGGCGACTTTTCTTCAGCGCTATCGATTTGAAATACAGTCATACGGTAGGGACAAAAAGAGCGTGCCAAGCGAATCCACCCCGGCACACTCCTTTATTGATCATCAATCAGGTTCGATTACTCAGCGTCTTCGACTTGAGGCATGTTCACGGGCTTAGTCGGCACCACGGTACTGATCGCATGTTTGTAGACCATTTGTGTCACAGTATTGCGAAGCAGCACAACGTATTGGTCGAACGATTCCACCTGACCTTGTAACTTAATGCCGTTAACCAAGTAGATGGAGACCGGAATATGTTCCTTGCGCAAAATGTTGAGGAACGGATCTTGTAAAAGTTGGCCTTTATTTGTCATTTTTATTCTCCGGGCGTTTGAAATAGCACGCCTTCTTGTTTAGGTAGCCCGACTATCGAACACCTGCCCTGTTAGTTTAATCCTTTTTCTCCACATAGGGATTGCGGTTCAGCTTAAATTCAATCCGAAGCGGAGTTCCCGCCAAATTAAATTGATCTCTGAACCAACCTTCCAGATAGCGTTTATAGCTATCCGGCACAGCCTGCAGGCTGTTGCCATGAATCACCACAACGGGAGGATTTTGCCCGCCTTGGTGAGCATAGCGTAATTTCGGTCGAACACCCTTGACTCGAGGGGGTGATTGACGCTGAACGGCTTCAATAAGCGCACGGGTCAACTTGGGCGTCGACAATTTTGCGAAAGCGGCCGCGTGTGCATCAGAGACAGCCTTCATCAAATGGTTCAAACCGTTTCGCTTTAACGCAGAAATGTGAATCTGGCGTGCCCAATTCAGGAAATGAAGCTTGTGATCCATTTCTTCATCAATTCGGCTACGCTCGTAGCTATCGAGAGCATCCCACTTGTTAATAGCAACCACTAAAGCACGACCGCTTTCCAACACATAACCGGCGATATGCGCATCGTGCTCGGCGATCCCTTCCTTGGCATCAAGCACCAAAATAACAACATTGGAGTCCGCAATCGCCTGCAAAGTTTTAACCACCGAGAATTTTTCAATGGCTTCAAAAACTTTACCTTTGCGGCGTAAACCGGCCGTATCAATTAACGCATAGTCTCTACCGTCATACTCGAAATCCACTCGAATTGAATCGCGTGTCGTACCCGGCATATCGTATGCAATCAGCCGTTCTTCACCTAAAAGAGCATTGATTAACGTACTTTTACCGGCGTTGGGCCGACCGGCCACGGCCACCTTAATGCGAGGAGCCTTCCCCTCTTCGGCGGCTTCTTCATCATCAACAATATCGATTTCTTCTTCGGGACAAAGCGACAGGGCCAACTCAATCATGTTGTGCACCCCGTGGCCGTGAGCCGCTGAAATCATGTTGGGTTCGCCCATGGCTAATTCATAGAATTCTGCAGCATGAACAGAATCCAAACCTTCGGCTTTATTGACCGCCAACACAACCGGTCGATGAGTACGTCTTAAGTGATTGGCAATGCGCTCGTCATGCGGAGTCAAACCCGTTCGAGCATCGACCACAAAAATCACCACATCGGCTTCTTCGATGGCCAATTCAGCCTGGCTTGCCATAGCCTTGACAATCCCTTGGCTTTTAACCGGTTCAAAACCACCCGTATCCACCACAATATAAGGGCGAGGACCCACACGACCTTCACCGTATTGACGGTCGCGTGTCAGTCCGGGAAAGTCCGCCACAAGAGCATCCCGGGAACGAGTCAGTCGATTGAAAAGCGTGGACTTTCCGACATTGGGACGTCCGACCAAAGCAATCACAGGAAGCATGGTTTATTGCACCTTAATGAAGGCCACTTCACCTTCTTCAGTTTGGAAAATAGCTCCCTGCTCATAACTTTGAGCAGGAGAGACAATGGCTCCATCCAAGCGGGTGCGGCCGATAATATCGCCGCTTTCCGGATTGAGAATTTGCACATAGCCTTCGCTGTCACCAACAGCCACAACACCCGACATCGGGGTGATCGCTCGTACGCCGCGCCACTTCAGCTTTTCATTTTTCCAGACAGGATAGCCGCGGGTGCGATCAAAGGCATAAAGTTCACTGGCCGTATTGCCGATATAAACAAAACGGTCATCAGCCGAAGGCGGCGTCATGGCCGTCACATCGTGCGTAAAACGCAGCTGACCGTTGGTGGCATCCATACAAACCAAGCGTCCTTGGAACGCTGAAGCACAGAGCAGATCTCGATTGACCATCGGAGTGCCCAAGATATCCACCAGGCGTTCAACTTCGGTAATGCCACGAGCCTCTGAAATCAAGGCCTGCCATACAGGACGGCCTTCAGCGGATAACCCTAAAAGGTACCCATTACTTTGTCCCACCAGAATCATGGGACCGAAGAAAATCATTCCGGAAGCATTTTTAATAGTAAGCGACGGAGCCTGACGCTGATAACGCCAGCGCTGTTCACCGGTTGACGCATCAAAAGCGGTCACACGAGTGTCGGCCGTGCGCACAATGACCAAACCATTGCCCACCAACGGTACAGCATCCATCTCACTCGTTAAGAATGTTGACCAGAGCTTTTTACCTTCGGCATCCAATACAACAAGTTCACCTTTGGCTGTACCAACGGCAATGATATAACCGTCACTACCAACGCCAGCCGCCACCGGTGCATCGGTATCAAAACTCCATACCTCATCACCATCATCGGCATCCAAGCGATAGACGGTGTTGCCGCCTGCAACGTAAACCGAGCTACCAACCACCGAAGGCACTAAATAATTCGTCAGACTTTCACCCACACTCTTAGACCAAACCACATCAGGTTCAGCGATGGAGTTATAGTCTTCGAGCTCAGTAGGCGCTTGAGAACTCGGGGCGCTGCATCCGGCCAAAACCGCGGCGGCTGCCAGGGCCAAAAGTGTTTTCTTCATCATACAAAGCCTTTAAGTCTTATTGCTTTTGTTGTTCAATGTCTTCAGGAAGCGCTTGAAGTTTAAGTTGAACGAAACCCATCAGTGCCGGATCAATCGGGTGCTTTAAAGCTTCCTGCCACACTCGGCGGGCATTCACCACATCACCCTTAGCAAAGTAAGCATCACCCAAACGGTCATTGACCAAGGCGATCTGCTTATCGGTAGGCTGAGCCGCCGTCAACAAAGAAACAGCGTCTTCGTATTTTTTATCATCCAAAAGGAAACCGGCCAAGCGAACACGGGCTACGGTTTGATATTCCGGGCGATCGGATTCTGCCACCACCCAATGCAACAATTCCTGAGCCTTCGCACTCTCGCCCTTCGATTCAAGGTAACGGGAAGCGCTCAAAGCACCCATCGGACCGTAAACGGTAGAACCCGCATCTTCAATTAGCGCATCAACAATTTTCTCAACAGAAGCAGGTTCAGACTGCTGCATAATCGCCGTCTGAAGTGAAGAATAGGCGACACTGGCTTCCTGGGCTTGATGACGTTCCCACCACTTCATACCGTTGTAGCCGGCAAAAGCCAAACAAACCACGGTAATTACGGAGAGAACCAAGTTACCCCATTTCTCCCACCAAGCCTTTAACTCGTCTAATGACTCTTGTTCTTGTAAATCGTAGGCCATGCCTTATTCCTCGTCTTCTTCGAAAAAGTCGTCGTTTAAATTGACAAAATATTGGATTGCGTCTTGTAAGTCAAGGGTTTCTTGCTTCATGAAGCGTTCGTCTTCGTGACCATACATGCATTTCACAGTCACCTGACCATGAGCGGTTTCTTCTTCACCGCAAATCAACGCATATTTAGCGCCGCTTTGGTCAGCCTTTTTCATTTGACTCTTCATGCTCGCATCACCGGCGTGAACAATCACTTCGTAGTATGCATCACGAAGAATTTCACCCAACATCATCGCGTAGCCTTGAGAAGCACCGCCTTGATGCAAAACATAAACTTCGGTGTCAGGCTCGCCAGATTCAAAGCCGCATTCACGCATCACTTCAAGCACTCTTTCCACACCCATGGCAAAGCCAACAGCCGGCGTGGGTTTACCGCCCAACATTTCAATGAGCGGATCGTAACGGCCACCGCCGCAAACCGTTGCTTGAGCCCCGAGCTTATCCGTCACCCATTCGTAAACGGTGTGGTTGTAATAATCAAGGCCTCTGACCAAACGAGGATTGATGGTGTAGTCGACACCCGCAACCGAGAGCAACTCTTCCATACGACGCAAGAAGGTAAGACTGTCTTCTTTCAGGTAATCCAAAAGCTTCGGCGCTCCTTCAACCATCTGTTGCATGTCAGGATTTTTCGTATCCAAAATGCGAAGCGGGTTGCTGTAAAGACGACGTTTAGCATCCTCATCAAGGACATCCTGATTGGCTTCAAAGTATTTGATCAACGCTTCGCGATGAGCTTTACGCTCGTCGAGATTGCCCAAGGAATTGAGTTCCAGTTTCAAGGGCAAAATTTCAAGCTCATCAAAAAGACGGCGAGCCATGAGGATCTGTTCAACGTCAACATCCGGCCCCTTAAAGCCCAACGCTTCAACACCCAATTGGTGGAATTGACGATAGCGGCCGCGTTGCGGACGCTCGTGTCTGAACATCGGTCCGAAGTACCACAATCGTTGCGGAGCGTTATAGGTGAGGTTGTGTTCAATAACACTTCTGACCACACCGGCCGTATTTTCAGGACGCAAAGCCAATTCTTCACCGTTGAGGGAATCGGTGAAGCAATACATTTCCTTTTCCACAATATCGGTTACTTCACCGATACCGCGCTTAAAAAGAGAGGTTGCCTCTAAGATCGGCGTGCGAATTTGCTTGTAACCGTATGCACGAAGCACATCATGGGCACATTCTTCAAAATATTCCCAAATAGGCGCTTCGGCCGGAAGAATGTCATTCATTCCGCGAATACCGGCAATTTTTTGTACTTTAGCCATAACACTTCTCTCTTTCATTAATGTCTAATGCTTTTTCGAGTAATGCGTCTGCACATACTCATTAATTAATTCCTTGAAGCGGTCGGCAATGGAGTCCGCATCACCGGCCTCACCTTTAATGGAGGCAATCTTTTCTCCGTCCGCGAACACGGGGGCAACAGGTGACTCACCGTTACCGGGCAAGCTAATCCCAATATTGGCGTGCTTGCTTTCCCCCGGGCCATTGACCACACAGCCCATGACGGCCACCACCATATTTTCGAAACCCTCGGCCGTTTCGCGCCATTGTGGAGTCATCTCAATCAAATAGCGCTGCGTTTGAGCCGCCAGTTGTTGAAAAAGGGCGCTTGACGTACGGCCACAACCTGGACACGATACCACAAGAGGAGAAAAGGCGCGAAGCCCCACGGTCTGCAAAATCTCCTGAGCAACGCGAACTTCTTCAGTTCTTGCTGCCCCCGGCATTGGTGTTATGCTCACCCGAATCGTGTCGCCAATCCCTTCGGCCAACAACACACCCATCGAGGCAGCGCTAGCCACCACCCCTTTGGTGCCAATACCCGCTTCCGTTAAACCTAAATGCAAAGCATAGTCAGACTGTGAGGCGAGTTCCCGATACACAGCCACCAAATCCTGAACCGCGGACACCTTGGCCGAGAGCACGATTTTGTCGGCCGCAAGGCCGATTTCTTCTGCAGCTTTTGCGCTTTGCAAGGCGGAAGCCACCATCGCGTGCAACTGAACTTCTGAAGGCGTCTGCGGCATGCCGGCCGCACGATTGTCTTCGAGCATGCGTGCCAAAATTTGAGCATCAAGCGATCCGCCGTTTACACCGATCCTCACCGGCTTATCATTGGCGATAGCGACTTCGACCATACGGGCAAAGTTTTCCATTCCCCGCTCACCGTGACCGACATTGCCCGGGTTGATACGGTATTTGGACAGGGCCTTCGCGCATTCGGACACCTCGGTGAGCAATTTGTGTCCGTTGTAGTGAAAATCACCAACAAGCGGAACCGAGCAATTTAAAGCGTCAAGCTTTTCACGAATCTGAACCACAGCGCGAGCCGCATCGGGCGTATTAACAGTCAGGCGAACCAACTCGCTGCCTGCGCGTGCCAAATCAATGACCTGCTGCACCGTTGCGTCAACATCGGTCGTTGCCGTGTTGGTCATGGATTGCACCCGAATGGGGCTATCTCCCCCTATCGTCACATCGTTGTCGCCGTAACGAACATGAACCTTTTGAGTGTGATGACGAGAGCTAAACACAGACATCGTTCTAGCGCTCCTTGACTAAAAAGGTGACTTGAGCTTTTTGTTGAGCCAAGCGTTCGGCGCGACGCGTTTTATCTTTAATGTTGCCTGCCAATTGACCACAAGCGGCATCAATATCGTCACCTCTGGTCTTACGAATAGTCGTCACAATGCCCTGCCCCATCAGGTAGTCCTGGAAAGCCTTCACATCTTTCGGATCGGGCTTTCTTAAGTCACTGTCCGGAAATGGGTTAAAGGGAATTAAATTAAACTTGCAGGAAACACCACGCACAAGCTTAACCAATGCTTTGGCGTGTTCCAAGCGATCATTGACACCACCCAACAAAATGTATTCAAAAGTGATGTAATCACGCGGAGCATGAGCTAAATAACGTTTGCATGCCTGCATAAGATCTTCAAGCGGGTGCTTCTTATTGATGGGCATGATCTGATCGCGCAGCTCGTTGGTGGGGGCGTGCAAGGACACTGCCAAAGCAACGGGCACGGCCGCCGCTAATTTATCCATCTGTAAAGTCAAGCCGCAAGTGGAAACCGTCACACGACGACGGCTTAAGCCGTAGGCATTGTCATCGAGCATCAGCTTCAGAGCCGCCACGACATTATCCAAATTCTGAAGCGGCTCCCCCATCCCCATGAGTACGACGTTACTGATGACACGGTCAGCCGGATCGGTTACACCCATATCTTCACGGAGCGTTTTTTCGGCGTGCCAGAGCTGGCCGATAATCTCCGAGGTGCTCAGATTTCTGTTAAAGCCTTGCTTGCCTGTTGAGCAAAAAAGGCACCCCATGGCACAACCCGCTTGCGTGGACACACAAAGCGTTCCGCGATCATCCTCCGGAATAAAAACCGTCTCGACCGCGTTGCCGTTGCCGACATCAAATAGCCACTTACGCGTACCGTCTGCGCTTTTCTTATCCCAAATGGGAGACGGAGCACGAATTTCTGTGCGCTCAATGAGCTTGGCCCGAAAGGACTTGGCCAAATCGGTCATTTTTTCAAAATCGCCCACACAATGACGGTGAATCCATCGCAAAAGCTGAATGGCACGGAAACGCTTCTCGCCCATTTGCTCGCAAAAAGCCACGAGTCCCTCTCGGTCCAGGTCTAATAGATTCACACGGTTGTCAGTTTGAGTCATCACTTTGAAAAAACGGCTTCGGTAAAGTTGAAACGAGTCACCCGAAGGCGACTCGACAGATTAAGGACGGAGCACGACGAATTTGGAGGTGCTGTCGCACCCCGCCCCCTCAAGTATTACTTGTCGCAGCAGCAACCGCAGCACTTGCGTTCGCAAATCGCCAACGTCGGGAAGAAGTAGGCGATTTCCACAGCAGCCGTTTCCGGAGCGTCGGAGCCGTGAACAGCGTTAGCATCAATGCTTTGAGCGAAGTCAGCGCGGATCGTGCCGGGAGCAGCCTTCTTCGGGTCGGTAGCGCCCATCAATTCACGATTCTTGGCAATGGCGCCTTCACCTTCCAACACTTGAATCATCACGGGGCCGGAGGTCATGAAAGCCACCAAATCCTTAAAGAAGGGACGTTCTTTGTGAACAGCGTAGAAACCTTCGGCTTCAGCTTGAGACAATTGACGCATTTGAGCGGCAACAATGCGAAGACCGGCGTTTTCAAAACGCGTGTAGATTTGACCGATGACGTTCTTAGCGACGGCATCCGGCTTGATAATGGAAAGGGTGCGTTCAATAGCCATTGTATTTCCCCAATGAAGTTAATAATCAAAAACAGACGGACAACACCGGTTGTCCATGACAATCAAAGAATGACCCCGGGGGCTCATTTCGAGGTGGCATTTTAGCAGAAAGAAACCTGCCGAAGGACTTCAAAATACTGTTTTCAAAGGCTGGGGAACTCTCGGAAATGCAACGAAATTTTTCTATTTTGCAAGCAGCACTTTCAGTTTAGGAAAAGCGCTGAGCGAATTCATGAAAAGGGCCTTGGATAAAACACTTTCATCCTCTTGACGAAGATCGGCCAACTCAGAGAGATAACGCGGCAAATCCAAAGGAGATGATTTCTTCGTTTCTGAAAAAACGGGCGGCATATCCGGAGCATCGGTCTCCAAAACGAGAGAACCGAACGGGGCTTGTATAGCGGCTGTCCGCACGCGTTTGCTACCGGGAAAAGTCATCGCGCCGCCCATGCCCAGGTAAAGACCTCTTCGAACGGCTTGCTTCATCTCATCGAGAGAGCCTGCGAAAGCATGCAATACGCCTGATACTGTCGGATATTCCTTCATCAATGCTAAAACTCGATAAAGTGCTCGGCGACTGTGAAGCGAAACTGGCAGATTAAACCGTAAAGCCAGTTGAAGTTCTTCTTTAAATACCGCTTCCTGACGATCCCGATCGAGTCCCTCCACGTAGAAATCCAACCCAATCTCCCCGATTCCAACTAAATGGGGATCGTCTTGATGTGTCTCTAAAAAGGCAGAAAGCGCCTTGATGTCAGCTTGCCAATTCTCTCGGATATACAGGGGGTGAAGACCCACACAATAGCCCCAATTGAGTTTTTGGGCGGTTTGGCGCACGCGCTCGAAATCCTCTACGCCGCCTGCCGTAATCACGCCGCAGACCACACCCATGGCGCTAGCCTTTTGAGCTAACACTTCAAGCGATTGCGCCAACGGGGCAAGTCCGACGTGATTATGTGTATCAATGATCATGCGTTATCAGCCTGTACGATCACACCATCGGCAATCGTGACGGCCCGATCACACTGAGCCGCCAAATCCAAATCGTGTGTGACAATCACGCAAGCGGTTTGATGACTTCTTGCTAAAGAAACCAAACTTTCAAAAACAGAGGCCGCGGTTTGACGGTCCAAGTTACCCGTCGGTTCATCGGCCAAAATACAGGCCGGCTCCGTTACCATCGCCCGAGCAATCGCACAGCGCTGCCGCTCACCCCCTGACATTTGAGAGGGCAAGTGATTAAGCCGATGGGCTAACCCCAAAGACTCCAGGACTTCCTTGGCTTTCTTTTTGGCCAAATCATCCCGTTCTCGACGAACAATTAGCGGCATGGCCACATTTTCAAGCGCAGTAAATTCAGGCAAAAGGTGATGAAACTGATAAACAAAGCCCAATTTTTGATTCCGAAGCTCACCTCTTTGCACTTCACTTAACGAATGAACCGAAAAACCGGCGACAGTGACTTCACCCTCATCAATTGAATCCAATCCGCCTAAAACATGAAGCAGTGTGCTTTTACCGGATCCCGAAGCGCCGACCACCGCCAGCAATTCCCCGGGCTTGACCTCAAGATCAACCCCCTTGAGAACCTCCACCGAGCGATCATCTTCGCGGTAGGCCTTTTTGACTCCTCGAGCAACGATGACAAACTCTTTTTCATTACTCATAGCGAAGAGCCTCCGCGGGTTTTGTTTGTGCGGCCCGCCAACTCGGGTAAATCGTAGCCAACAGGGACAAAATAAATGAGAAAGCCGCAATGGGAACAATATCGCCTGCCCTCGGATCAGAAGGCAGGGAGCTAATGAAGTAGACTTCCTTGGGCAAGAACTGAATACCAAAAAGCGACTCAATCGCTGGCACAATCACGTCAAGGTTACAGGCTAAAAGCAGCCCAAGCACGACGCCGCAGCTAACACCAACGATTCCGACAACCGCCCCTTGAACCATAAAAATCGTCATGATCGAAGAGGGAGATACGCCTAAGGTACGCAAAATGGCGATATCAGACTGCTTTTCTGTAACGGTCATCACCATGCTGGAAACCAATCCGAAGGCTCCCACTAAAACAATCAAAAAGAGAATGATGGCCATCATCCGCTTTTCGACTTGAACTGCGGCAAACCAAGTGCGATTTTGCTTACTCCAATCGGTTACAGCAAAGGTATCGGGTAAGGTTTTTAGGATTTCATAAGAAATTTCTGGGGCCTTATTCATATCATCGACCCGAACACGAAGACCGGCAGGGCCTGTTTGCCGGAAAAGTGCCTGCGCATCTTCAATATGAAGAAGCGCCATGGAACTGTCGTATTCGTAGTGACCGGAAGAAAATACTCCCGTTAGTGTGAAGGCCCTCATACGCGGGACAATTCCGGCTGGCGTTGCCCGCCCCTGAGGAATAATGACATTGACTTTATCGCCGATTCTTAAACGCAAAAGTCTGGCCAAATCAAGCCCTAAAACGATACCGTACTCACCGGGTTTTAAATCAGCCAGGTGGCCGTAGGCCATTTGTTTATCGATATCGGAAACATTGTTTTCGGTTGCCGGATCAATACCGCGAAGCAATACCCCTCGCACACTTGAACCGGTGCTCAAAAGACCTTGCCCGGAAGAATAAGGGGCCACCCCCAACACATGGGGATTGGATGCCACCAATTTAGCGGTGTCCTGCCAGTTGTCGATTGAGCCTGCGTAGCTCACGACTTCAATATGGGGAATAACCGAGAGCATCCGATCACGAACTTCTTTTTGAAATCCGTTCATGACGGAAAGCACCACAATGAGCGCCATCACCCCCAAAGCGATGGAAGCCACACTCATGACGGAGATGAAAGATATAAAACCGTTTTTACCGCGACCTCGGCGGCCTTGTCGGGTGTACCTCCACCCAATTCTGAATTCAAAAGGTAAATTCACGCAAAAGAGCCTTTGATCAAAAATTTCGTAATGGCGGAAATTTTAGCGGTTTTTGAACAGCTTTCGGAGATTGTTTGACACCTAAAAAACAACGGGCGAAGCCTTTCAACCTCACCCGCTGCTAACTTGAGTCAATAGTCAGGAACTATTTCTTGCTGCCACCCAACATGGCCACAGCGCTTGTGCCGGAAATCAAACCGCTCTTAGCGTAGATGCCAAGCTTGGCGCGCGTGTCAACAATGTCAAGATTGCGCATCGTCAATTGACCGATACGGTCTTCGGCCGTAAACATCGAGTCACCCTTTTCCATTGTCAGACGTTCGGGTTCGTAGGTAAGGTTCGGGCTGACCGTATCCAAAATCGTGTAGTCGTTGCCGCGGCGCAATTCAAGCGTCACCGTGCCGGTGATGGCGCGAGCCACCCAACGTTGGGCAGATTCACGAAGCATGATTGCTTGAGAATCAAACCAACGACCTTGATAGAGCAAGCGGCCCAAACGGATACCGTTGATGCGATATTGCTCAATCGTATCTTCATTGTGAATACCGGAGACCAAACGTTCGTAAGCAATGTGAAGCAGAGCCATCCCCGGGGCTTCATAAACACCGCGGCTCTTTGCTTCGATAATACGGTTTTCAATCTGATCGCTCATGCCCAAACCGTGACGTCCGCCAATCGCGTTGGCTTCATACATAAGGGCGACATGATCATCAAAACTCTTGCCGTTTAAAGCAACAGGAACACCTTCTTCAAAGGTCACCGTCACCACTTCAGGCTTAATCTCAACAGCCGGATCCCAGAACGCCACGCCCATGATGGGTTTAACGATCTTCATGCTTGTTTGCAGACTTTCCAAATGCTTGGCTTCGTGCGTTGCGCCCAAGAGATTAGAGTCCGTGGAGTAGGCCTTTTCTGCCGACATACGATAGTCGAAACCTTCGGCTTGCAAGAAAGCGCTCATTTCAGCGCGGCCGCCCAATTCGTTAATAAAGTCACGATCAAGCCAGGGTTTGTAGATCTTCAATTCAGGATTAGCTAAAAGACCATAACGGTAGAAACGTTCGATATCGTTTCCCTTGTAGGTTGAACCATCACCCCAAATGTGAACGCCGTCTTCACGCATGGCGTTCACAAGCATCGTACCGGTGACGGCACGGCCCAAAGGCGTCGTGTTGAAGTACGTTTGACCGGCAGTCGTAATATGGAAAGCACCGGATTGAATCGCGGCAATACCTTCGGCCACCAATTGGGGACGGCATTCCACCAAGCGGGCTTTCTCAGCACCGTAATTCATGGCTCGACGAGGAATCGCTTCATAGTCATCTTCATCGGGCTGACCGAGGTTGGCTGTATAGGCATAGGGAAGCGCTCCCTTTTTCTTCATCCAACGCAACGCTGCGGACGTATCCAAACCGCCGGAGAAAGCGATACCGACCTTTTCGCCAACAGGCACTTTTTGCAAAATGGTTTCAGACATAATTCCTCGTCTCAAAGTTTGAATCAATTATTACTTCCGCTCTCAAATCCGCGGAGCTGTCGGTTCAGTTTATTGGAAATCGCAACGCCTGAACAGGCAAAAGTTTGAGCCATCTCAAACTCTTCCATAGTCGACAAATAGCAGGAATTTGTCGAGTGTTAGCAAGCCTGGACGGCCATTTCACCTTTGAGGTATTTTTCCAGCCAAAATACCCCGATAATCGTCTTTACGTCAGTGATATCCCCGTTAAGCGTCATCTCTTTGACTTCTTTAAACGGCAGCCGATACACTTCCAGACATTCCCCTTCATCAAGATGACGATCACCAGCCTTTAACCCCTTGGCTAAGAAAAACTCAAGATGCTCGTCCGAGTACCCGATCGCATTATGGATGCGTCCGAGGTAATACCATTGATCAGCCTGATAACCCGTTTCTTCTTCAAGTTCGCGTCTGGCGCAAACCGAGGCTTTTTCATTGGGATCGAGTTTTCCAGCAGGCAACTCCCAGAATGCCTTTTCGCAGGGCTGACGCCACTGAAATTCCAAAAGTATCGTTTCATCGTCAAATAAGGCAATGATGACCGAGGCCCCCGGATGACGAATGTATTCACGGCTACGGACCAAACCGGTTGCGGTTGTCACTGTGTCACGGTCAATATGCAAAAAATTACCGTCAAACACCCGCTCTGTCATTGTTTTTGTTTCTCGAACGACTGCAATCATTTCGTCGGTTACTTTGGGCATGTCTGAAGATTCCTCTGAAAAAGTATGACAACGGACAAGAAAATTTTAATCAGCGCCGCTTTAGCCTGCACTAACAAAACAATTTTCGTTTAGACTAGTGGCTGTGTTGTTCGCCCGATTTAAAGCAAAAACAAATGCTTAACCTCAGAGACCGCATCGACATTTTGATCCGTATTCTTTTCGGATCCGCCATCGCGATCGGATGTTATTTCGTCGTCAGACCCTTTTTAACAGCCATCACCATTGCCGCTATTGTTACCGTGGTCAGTTGGCCATTGTTTGCACGGTTTAAAACCAATATGGGCAACAGACCGACACCGGCTGCATTTTTGATGGTGACGCTGCTTGTCGTGTGCTTGATTATCCCGATGATGTTCCTGTCGGCAGCCGTTGCTCAGCAACTTCCATCGGCGATTTCCGGTATTACCGAATATATCCGCACAATCAGCGCCCCTCTCTGGCTTAAAGAAATCCCTGTCATCGGTACTTGGCTCTACAGTCAAATGGCGATTGTTTTCCAACCGCAAGCCTTGGCCGATCTCATGCGCAAGATGATTGACCCGATCACGCGCGAAGTCTTTACCATCGCTCTTTCATTAGGCAACGGCCTTGTACAAATGGCACTCGTTGCCTTCATCGCCTTCTTCTTTTATAGAGACGGCGATGCGCTGGCAAGCCGGGCTAACGATTTTCTGGAGAAAGTCTCCGGTGATCTCAGTAACGAACTTTCCCACATTCTTGTAAGCACTACCCGGAGCGTGGTTTACGGCATTGTAGGAACGGCTGCCGGACAAAGTCTTGCCGCCTGTATCGGCTTTATTATTGTCGGCGCTCCCGGCACTCTGCTTTTGTCCGTGGCGGTTTTCATTCTGTCCGTTGTGCCAATTGGTCCGCCTTTAGTCTGGGGTCCGGTCGCTATCTGGTTGTACGCCCAAGGAGAAATCGGCCTGGCGCTATTCATGGTTGCCTGGGGTACTTTGGTGGTGGCAAGTGTTGATAACTTCTTAAAACCGTTGTTGATCGCAAGAGGTACGCCGCTACCTTTGTCGCTCGTATTTCTTGGTGTGTTCGGCGGTGTTATAGCCTTCGGTTTCTTAGGTCTTATTTTGGGCCCGGTGTTATTGGCTGTGGGCGTTGCCATGGTGAAAACGTGGCTATCGCAAAAGGCACGCAAGCGTATTGCCAAAGACGTTTCTATCACGTTTGCCATGCCGAAATTCGATGATGAGGAACCAGCTCATAAGGCGCCGGATGTGAAAAAGACAATCACCCCGTCAGTCAAAACCAACAAAACGGCACCGCGCCGAAACCATCCGAAGAGCTTTCCCAACGGCAAGCACAAATAATCTCTTTTAAACGCCTGTGGCTTTTAGCCCAGGCGTTTAAACATGAGTCTTTCGTAATGTTCAAGCGATTGAGCTTGCTCGGCGTATTCCATCGCCTCACGCGGATCAATCTGGGCCGGCACGATATCATCGCCTCTTAAATTGACGATTCCCCTGTAGCCCACACCGCGAGGCGTAAAACCGTAATACGTCGGATAGTGGCGGTCTTCATGCTGATGGCCATGAAAGAGATATTTCACCTGTAGCTTTTTAGCCAACTGATCAATCGCTAAAAAACCTTTCCTGTGACAACCCGGGGCTTCGTGCGTAACCAGGACATCCGCTTTATGATCCATCAGGTTATCGTACGTGGATGGGAAAATCGACGTGCGATGTCTTCTGGGCAGCCCCCCACGCCACATATTGCCTCGACCGATACGACGAATGAAAGCCCCTGCCGACATATAGTTGGGCGCCTGGGGAGGCATCCAGATTTGACCACGGAATACACCGCCCAAACCGGCGATACGAACTCCATTGACCAGCGCTACTCGACCGTGAAGGTTGTGACCGGCCAATTCGCTTCGCCAGAGCCTATCGTAGAAAAGATCATTGTCCGTATCATGATTGCCGGGAATCCACCAGACTTCGACAAAGCTCAGTATATCGGCCAAAACCTCATGCAAAGGAGCCGGAGGCTGCAGATCGCCCAAGATGACCATCGCTTTTGGACGATGCTCCTTGGCTGCCTGCAAAATATGATCAAATGAACCGTGAGGATCACCGCAAAAGAAAATTTCTTCAGCGACCTGCTCCGGAGACACCTTGGCTGAAGGTGTCTTTGCATGCGGTTCACGCGGTTTGTGACGATAGTGATAAGAACGACGAAAAGTCACGACTCTCTCCGTCTATCACTTGGAATAATTTTTCAAAGAAGCCTCTAAAGCCTCACGAACCTGATCTTTCAAGCTCTCCGGTTCCACCACTTTGGCAGCAGGGCCGTAGCGCAAAATATCGCCGACCAATTCAGGGCTGTTGCCGGAATAAGGAATCGTGAGTTCATAAAGATCATCTTTGAGCCAAAGTTCCATTTGATCCGGATGCCAAACCACTTGACTGGCGATTTTTGATGCCGCCCCCGCAAAGCGAATGCGTGCCCATTGCAGATCGCCCGATCGATACATGCCGTAATAACGATCAAGCTCGGCTTCAACCGTTTTCATCGGTACAACCTTCACGCCCATCTGCATGATATCCGCATAGCGGATATTTTCTACGTTAAAGCTTCTGAGAGCTCCCCTTTCGTGACACCACGCGTCCAAGTACCACCGATTGCGGTAGTAATTCAAACGCATGGGACTGACAACACGGCGCGTTTCCTCTTTTTTGCTTTCTGAGTAGTAAACAATACGGACTCGCTGACGATGAACCAATGCTTGACCAATCACTTCAAACGTGTCGCTCACGATGGGTTTTCTCTGAGGTTCATGGATTTGCACCCGCTTTAACAATTCGTCAGCATCGGCCTGATCTACAAACATGCTTGAGCGGATTCTGGAGGCCATTTGACGCAATTCTTTTGTCAAATACCCTTTACGGTTCTTCTCAAGTTCAGAGAAATCATTGAGCGTTTTAACCATGCAGTAAAGCTCATCGGGCGTAAACCACATGGAGCGTCTGTCGTAGAAATCATCTCTCTTGGCTTCGGCGCGATTTTTAGCAAACAAATACCCGCCACGAATTCTGGAAAAAGTAATCGGCGCCTTCAGCTCCTCGCGCATGTAACGAATATCGCGCTTGACCGTTGCCGGGGCCGCGCCGGTTGCTCTCTGCAATTCTTCAAAAGTCACCACGCCTTTTTCGCTGATGAGGCGATCCATTTTCATCAATCGAACTTTGAAATCCATCGTATGCACCCAAAAAATTTAATGTGATTTTGTATGGTATCTATTTTTGAGCTAATTCTCAAACTTTTTTCTTCTTTAGCGACACAAAATACTGGGAGACGGCTCAAGTTGAAAGTTTTCACTGGACGAAAAACCCAAATTAAAAGTATCGGTCACCGTGGATATTGAATCATTGGAAGTACTATCCCAACCCAAACCGGTTCCGACATCAATGTCACACTGATCCAGTTCTACAACATCATTGATCACTTCCTCAGACTGTATTTCCCAAAAAAGAGAGTCTTCATCAAAATCATCGTTTAACGAGGGCTCTTCAAAGAAGTCTTTTTCCAATTCCCCATTGAGATACTCACCCAATCGGGTCAGTTCCTGCCAAAACTCCTTCAATCCTCCGCCGTATAACGATGATCCATCATCGGGCAAACATTGAAGTGCCGCCTCACAGTCGCACAATGCCTTGTCAAATCGAGTATCGACTCCTTTGAATTGTTCAAGAATCGATAAAAAGGAATCAAAGTGATGAAAGTGACTTGAACTCATCATCGACTCCTCATCTTTTTGGCTTAAGTACTCGTAGAGATGATCCTGCATCAAAACCATCAATCGGATACCGAATGAACGCCGGTCGGAAGAAGAAAATAAACCGAGTTCCCAAGTGAGGCGACATTGGGAAAGAACGCGTCGTAAAACTTCTTCGACGGCTTCGTTTATGTCATCTCTTGTACTCAATCTGGCCTGGTAACGAGGATCTGCGACAAAAAGCGTTTCTAAACTTCTTTTGGTTTCTTCAGCAAAAATACCGTCTCGAATTTGCGCAAAGCGTTTACTCGCATTTTGCAACAGTTCCTTTACGTACAAGGCGTTTTTAGTATGAAAAACCCATCCGTTAATGTATTCAAAGGCAACTTTTCTCAGTTCACGCCGAAGTTCAGAAGCAACCAAATTGAGCAATGTTTTTGAGCCCACCGAAGAAAAAATTTCATCATTGACGGTCTTCCAACTTCTGCCATCGGGCGAACCCACGGAAAGAGAAACCGGATGAATCAAGGTACGGAAAAAAATCGGTGTGTAATAAAAACTTGCTTGAAGAAAGGAAACTGACTGAAAAGACATTTTCAAACCCCATTGATCGGTCAATTGTGGTTTGAAAAAAGTGTGCATTGACTCATGCACTTCTGATGACTGCCTCACTCCCATCGTCTTCCTACAAACCCAAAAAACCGGATAAAACCCAAAATTAACTACTGTGGCAGTGACTGGGAGTTTACAAAAAAATAATGGCGATTTTCTATGATAAAAATCAAAAAACCGCCACTAACTGAATTTAATAACGTATCAAAGCTCTAAAAATGAGCCTTTTGTTAAACAGCCGCTTCGTCTGTCTCTCCCGTGCGGATGCGGATAACCTGTTCGACATCAAAAACGAAAATCTTCCCATCGCCGACCTTTCCGGTGCGGGCAGCCTTTAATATGGCCTCTACCGCCTGATCGACTAAGTCTTCACTCATAACGGCTTCAATTTTTACTTTCGGTAAAAAGTCCACCATATACTCTGCCCCACGATAGAGCTCCGAGTGACCCTTTTGGCGTCCAAATCCCTTGACTTCCGTAACGGTAAGCCCTTGAACGCCGACATCGGACAATGCCTCGCGGACATCATCGAGCTTAAACGGTTTAATAATGGCAACGACTTGTTTCACAACAACTCCTTCTCAATTTCAACTAAAACTGTTTGGGTAAAAGGCCCTCAAAGAAAGAATCCGGCAATCCCTTCAACGGGCAAGCCGACAATCTCACACCTTGAGGAGCCTGAGCGTGTTTAAAGCGAGCCCCCATGACGAGCTTTGTCACGCGTACTGCCAAATCGGATCCGTATTTCTTACGAAGCTTCTTTCCATCAGCTCTTCCCTCCAGCATGTCTTTGAGCACAGCATCCAGAACTTCGTAGGGCGGTAAAGAATCTTCATCTTTTTGATTTTCTCGCAACTCCGCGGTCGGCGCCTTGGTGAGAATCGTTTTGGGAATGACTCTTCTCAGATATTCAACGTTATCACAGAGTTTATAGAGATCGGATTTGTAAATATCTGATAAGGGTGCCAGGCCTCCGACCATGTCACCGTAGAGAGTGCAATAGCCCACGGCCAACTCGCTTTTGTTGCCGGTATTGAGTACAAGGGAGCGATCCGCGTTGCTAACCGCCATTAAAAGCAATCCCCTGACACGGGCCTGAATATTTTCCTGCATCAAACCTTTATTGCCCCAATAGGGAACATAACGTTCTGCGGTTTGCGCGATCAGATCAACCGCAGGCGTGATGCTGAGTTCTCGCAATTTGAGACCCAAATTTTGCGCAAGCGCCCGTGCGTCCGAAAAACTTTCCTCGCTCGTAAAGCGAGAAGGCAATATGTAGGCATTGACGTTTTCAGCTCCTACCACACTCACAGCCAAAGCCGCCACCACCGCACTATCAAGCCCTCCGGACAAACCAAGAGAGACTTTTTCAAAGTGTCCGCGCTGCATGTAAAGTTTTAAGGCCATTTGCATGGCGGCAAAACGTTCATGGTGGCTATCAAGCCAACTTACTTTTCCGTCTTGCTCAGTAAAAGCTTCGGGAAAGGCCATGTAATTGGCTCTGGTGCGACCGTTTTTCACAACCTTGCATTGACCAAGCCAAACGCGGCCATCGCTAAATCCTTGTCCGTCAACCACAATTAAATTGTTGGAATCGGTTTCCTCAAAAGCCTCACCAACCGCCGCACTTCTGAAATTAAGATCGTAATCAAGCCCCGAACGTTCGGATTTAACGACAACGCCTCCTGTTATCCATTCAAAGTCCAAACTTTTGATTTGCCCCTTTTTAAGGCTCAGAACCCCCAATCCTTCAGGCATAACAGCGGGGACAATAATTTCAGCCTCTGAATGAATGAGGGATGCAGCTAATTTACTTAACCAATGCGCATTTCGGCTTCGGTTTTCCGGCCGCGTGTTCCAGAATTCCTGAACAGTCCCCGTTAAGGCCTGAAATGGAAACAGCAGTACGTCTCCCGCCTTTAAATTTTTGCTGCGAGCCATAGCCGTCATCTGCCGGGTGTTTCGTTCCGGATCATCAACTCGAAATGGATAAGCGTGGATATAAATCATGTGAGCCTCAAACAAAAAAGGCCGGGAAACGAAGAAACGATCCCCGACCTTTCAATTGCCTCTACCGATTAGCGGAAAGCAGCTTCAAGTGCGGGCACAACTTGTTTTTTACGGCTCATCACGCCGTCAAGCCACAAATTGCCCTTTTGCAACAAAGCAGGATCCTGACCAAAGGCGGTCGCGATCTTGGCGGGATCGTCAGAAGCCATCAACAATTCAGAACCTTCCTTCATGATGTCGGTCAATAACAGCAAGGCCGTATGACGACCATCTTCAGACTTCACACGAGCCAATTCAGCTTCGATCTCAGCCTTCATGTCAGCCACCAAATCAAGCGAAACCAATTCAAGCTGACCGACACCCACCTTGGTGCCGTTCATATTGAAGTCCTTGAAATCGCGGAAAATCAAATCACGCGGAGCAACACCCTTGACGGCGCTCTTAGCGGTAAAGAGTTCCATACCCAAAGCTTCAATATCCTGCACGCCAGCAATCTCAGCCAACTGAGCAGCAGCTTCCTTGTCTGCCTGAGTGCACGTCGGCGACTTAAAGATCACCGTATCAGACAAAATGGCGCAAAGCATGGCGCCAGCCACATTGGCCGGAACCGTCAAACCCAAGTAGTCATACATGCGCTTTAAAATCGTGCAAGTGCAGCCAACGGGCATAATGACGGCTTCAATCGGAGAAGAGCTTGTCACATCGCCGAGCTTGTGGTGATCCACAATCCCCTTGAGATTGCACTGATCGATATCAGCGGGGGCTTGGGCTTTATCGGAAAAGTCTACAAGATAGAGATCGTGACCGGCCACACTGGTAATAACTTCCGGAGCCGTCAAACCAAAACGATCCAAAATAAAAGCGGTTTCGGGAGCCGGTTTGCCCTGGGCAACAGCTTCAACATCAAGACCTCTTTGACGGTACAGATCGGCACAGGCAATAGCCGAAATAATGCTGTCACTGTCAGGGTTCTTATGACCTAAAATCCATGCGGACATTGTTTAATCCTCTGTTTTAAATTTCATCAACGCCGGATATTTTCAATTGAAATATCCAAGCACATTCGAAGTATTTTAATAAAAAATTCCTTCAAGCTAAACGATGCTTAAAAGTTTTTGGATAGCTTCCTGCACCTTTTCATCCTTAGCGGATACAAGCGCGACATTTCTGAAACCCACCTCTTCAAGCTGAGCTTTAGGTCTAGGATGAATGGTGAGGATAAATCCCTTTTGAAGCCATTCCAGCGCACCGGGAATTGTTTTAACAGCATGCATCAAAACACCGACTGCGTCCGTACTGGTTAAGTAAACAATCGGAGCCGGTCCTGAAATGGACGACTGTAATTTATCAAGCTCGGCGGTCGACAGTTCCAAAGGCGCTCTTTGATAAGCAGGCAGAACCTCCACATCGGTTCCGTGAGCCATTAGTTGTTCACGAAGCCACTCACGGCCGACTTGTCCGCGGACAATGAGCACTCTGGAGGGGAATCCCCGACTTTTCAAAAGTTCAAAAAGTCGCTCAGAACCGGACTCAAACGTTTCACCCTCGGGATAAAGCACGGGGGTATCGGGCCCCCAGGCTGCGCGGATTACCCGGGCTGTGCCAGAGCCAATGGTGGTAAGCGTAATGTGCTCGGGCCACTTTTTTACATAAACGGCGCTGGCCGCAACCGCCGACGGGCTGGCTAGAAGCACCATGTCAAAATTGGTTAAATCTGACAATCTCTCTTTGACCCGTTCCGGTTCCTCGGGCGGCAAAATGGTAAAAGCCGGCCACTTCCAGACATTCATGCCGAGCTTGCCAAGACGCTCGGCCAAACGATCATTAGGAGCGCCCGGACGCATCAGGATGATCGGTTTTTGATAATGAATCATGTTCTACGTCTTAAGGCTGATTGGTCAACAACTTTTCAATATAACGCCTTGCGCCTTGTTTTAAAAGAGCCTCAACCGCCTCTGAGGCTAAACGCTCGTATTCCGTCCAAGGACCTGTTTGTTCGGTCGCTACCAATTCACCCGTTGTGTGGTCACCGATCAGGGCGCGAAGTCGCATGGTTGAATCGGCAATGGTCGCATAGGCCGCAAGGGGCACCTGGCAGGAGCCTCCGAGAGCACGGCTGACGGCGCGCTCAGCCAAGCAACAGGCGCGTGTTTGCTCATCATTGATAAAGGCAACGGCCTCTCGCGTTTTCTCATCATCGGCCAGACATTCAAGCCCCAGTGCTCCTTGGCCTGGACTCGGCAGAGAAATTTCATCGCTGATAATTTCACGAATACGTTCTTCTATACCTAAACGCTTGAGGCCGGCGCTAGCCATGATCAGCGCATCGTATTCGCCGCTATCCAACTTGCGCAATCGTGTACCAACGTTACCGCGAACGGGCTTGACAACCAGATGCGGGAACTTGGAGCGAAGCATTAATTCACGTCTAAGGCTTGCCGTGCCCACGACGGACCCTGCGGGCATGCTTTCAAGCGTTTCATAACGAGGGCTCACGAAAGCGTCTCGGGGATCCTCACGGCTACTCACAGCTGCCAGAACAAAACCTTCGGGCAACTCCATCGGAACATCTTTAAGAGAATGCACAGCCAAATGAGCGGAGCCTTCTTGCATGGCTACTTCCAGCTCTTTGACAAACAAACCCTTGCCGCCGATTTTTGATAACGTTTTATCGAGAATTTGGTCACCCTTGGTTGTCATGCCCAAAAGCTTGACGTCTTTTTCCGGATAACGCTCACGCAAAAGAGCCTGAACATGTTCTGCCTGCCAAAGGGCCAACGGGCTTTCTCGGGTGGCAATAATGATCGAATCAGACATGAGTTATTCCTTCAATCCAATTATTAATGATGGGCGATTTTGACACGTTTTTCTTAAAAAGAGCTGAGAGATACGTTTTTCCTCGGTTTTTGTCATCCATTATGAGCCGATCCTACGACATTTTATTATTTTTTGTCGACAATAAAACACTTAATCAATTGATTTTATTGGTATTTTTATTTAGAAAAAGGAAAAAAACACTTTTATGCTGCCGATATCAGGAATTGAATTGCGTACAATTCCGAGTTATCTGTTTTTCCATACGGTGAGAAATAAAAATGACTACAGTTGCCAATGAACATCTTGATCCCCTTGCCCAAAAGAAAAAAGCTTGGTCGGGTCGTTTCTCTGAACCGGTCGCTGATTTTGTTTTGCGTTACACGGCAAGCGTTGATTTTGATAAGCGCATGGCCCTTGCCGATATCGCGGGCTCCATCGCTCACGCCACAATGATGAATAAATGCGGCGTACTCCATGATGAAGATTTAGCCGATATTAAGCGCGGCATGAAGCAAATCATCGAAGAAATTCAATCCGGAAAATTTGAGTGGAAATTGGAACTTGAAGACGTGCATTTAAACGTCGAAGCACGTTTGACTCAACTAGTGGGAGACGCCGGTAAGCGTTTGCACACAGGCCGCTCCCGTAACGATCAAGTGGCTACCGACATGCGTCTTTACATGCGCGAAGAAATTGACACGATCACTGATTTGGTCGGTCAGCTTCAAGAAGTGCTTGTCCATTTAGCCGCCAAAGAAACGGACACCATCATGCCGGGCTTCACTCACATGCAGGTTGCTCAGCCCGTCACGCTTGGCCACCATCTGCTTGCCTACGTGGAAATGTTTGAACGCGACAGAACGCGTTTGATCGACCTTCGCCGCCGTGTCAATCAGTCTCCATTGGGTGCTGCCGCCCTTGCCGGCACCACCTACCCCATCGACCGCAATTACTCGGCAGAACTTTTAGGCTTTGAAGCCGTGATGCAAAATTCGCTCGATGCAGTCAGTGACCGCGACTTCTGTATTGAATTTACCGCCGCAGCCTCACTGATCATGATGCACATTTCGCGTCTGTCTGAAGAACTCATCTATTGGATGAGCCAACGCTTCAAATTCATGATGTTGCCCGATCGCTTCACAACGGGCTCTTCCATCATGCCTCAAAAGAAAAATCCTGATGTGGCTGAAACCGCCCGAGGCAAGGCCGGCCGTGTGGCTGGCGACCTGATCAGCCTCACCGTTTTGATGAAGGGCTTGCCGCTTGCATACGCCAAGGACACCCAAGAAGATAAAGAACCGGTGTTTGACGCTATTGATACGGTCAAAGACACGTTGCGCGCCTTTATTGAAATGATGCCGGGCGTTACCCCCAATCGTGAAGAAATGAAGAAAGCCGCACAGGCCGGTTATCCGACGGCAACCGATTTGGCCGACTATCTCACGAAAAAGGGTCTGCCCTTCCGTGAAGCGCATGATGTTGTGGGATCCGTTGTGAAACTTGCCAGCAATCGCGGTTGCGATTTGGCTGAACTGACGCTCGAAGAGCTCAAGGGCTTTAGCGATCTCATCGAAGAAGACGTCTACGAAAAGGCTTTGAAGCTCGAAGCCAGTATTGCCGCCCGTGATCACGTCGGCGCTACGGCTCCGAACCAAGTCAAGCACCAAGTGGCTCGTTGGGCAGACATTTTTGAAAAGCGTCACGCCGAACCTAAACAAAAGCGTTTAGCTGATCTCCTTACCTGCTAAAAACAAACCTTAGAAACGATAGCCACCGATGAAAACGTATCGGTGGCTATTTTCCTGCCTTTCAAGCAATTACGCACAATTACCTAAAAACCTCCTTTTTGTCGCAAGAACACCTAAGCAGAGACACCTATATTTAAGAAACTTCATTCGTTTCATAAGTGATTTAGCTTATAAAGATTTGTCAACAATTTGAGAAAATGGGAAAAAATATTCGTGAAAGGAGTGAGTTATGTCTTGTGTTCAGGAACCGACGCCGCGTTGGTCGGCGCTCGCCTCTAAACCCAGCAGTTCCGTGATTCGTGATTTATTGAAGTTGCCCGCAGGCGTCATTTCTTTTGCCGGCGGCCTGCCCTCTCCCGAAGGTTTCCCTCTTGAAGATATAGCCAAAGCCTGTCAAACAGTTATCGCCAAGGAAGGCAAACACGCTCTGCAGTACTCCATGGTTGAAGGTGAAATCGCTCTTCGCCGTGAAATTGCCCGCCGAGAAACACAAAAGGGCATCCCCACTGACTATGAACAAGTGCAGATTGTTTCAGGCAGTCAGCAAGCCTTGGACATCATCGCTCGTGTTTTCTTAGATAAGGGCGACAAAGTGTTGGTTGAATCGCCAACATACATGGGTGCGCTTCAAGCTTTTGACCTTTGCGAGCCCATTTACGTCAGTCTGCCTTGCGATGAAGAAGGTTTAAACCCGGCTCAATTTACCGAAGAAGTTTGCCGCGGCGCCAAGTTTGCTTATGTCATGCCGACCGCCAGCAACCCGACCGGTCTGACGATCTCCGAAGAACGCCGTAAATTGCTTTGTGAAAAAGCCCGTGAATACGACATGCTTCTTGTCGAAGACGATCCTTACGGTGAATTGTGGTATGACCAACAACCGCCTGCTTCTCTTCGCAAATGGGCTCCGGAACGTGTTATCCGTTTAGGCACGCTTTCCAAGATTCTTGCCCCGGGTTTCCGTTTGGGCTACATCATTGCGCCCGCCAACGTGCTCGATAAAGTGGCTCAACTTAAACAAGCCATGGACTTGCATACGTCTACCTTTACACAACTTATCTCCGCTCAAGTCTTTAGCGAAGATTTGCTTGTGCGTCACCTGCCGAGCGTGCGTGAACGCTATAAGACTCACGCCAACGCCATGCTTGAAGCCTTAAAGGAGTATATGCCTGAAGGCGTGACGTGGACGCATCCCACTGCCGGTATGTTTATTTGGGTGACTTTACCCGAGGGCGTGAATGCCACCGAAATGGTTAAAGACGCCTTGGCTAAGAAAGTCGCCTACGTTCCCGGCGAAGTTTTCTACGCGGGCGCTAATGTTGAAAAGAATCACTTCCGTCTCTCGTTCGTTACGGTTGACCCCGATCGAATTAGAGAAGGCGTGAAAAATTTGGCTGAAGTCATTCGATTGCGAATTTGACCCTACCCGATTTATCAGGCTGCCTACCCTGGGCCCGGTAAATCGGGCGAAAGGATAGGCGGCCTTTTTGTATGCTTTTTTCATTCTTTCTCTGACTTATAGGACTACTGCACCATGAACGGCTTAATCTTAATGGCTTGTACAATCGTGGCGTTGTTTGTCGGTTACCGCTTCTATGCACGGTGGCTCGAAAACACCTGGGGCGTTGACCCCAACGCTAAGACGCCGGCACAACTGAAGAATGACGGCAACGATTACGTGCCCACGAGCAAGTGGACCGTTTTCTCTCACCAATTTACCTCCATCACGGGCGCAGGCCCCGTCACCGGCCCGATTATCGCGGCCATGTTTGGTTGGCTCCCCGCCACCCTTTGGATGATCTTCGGCTGCATCTTCTTCGGTGCGGTTCAAGACTTCACCGCCCTTTACGCTTCCGTCAAAAACGGCGGCAAGTCCATGGGCATGATGATTGAACAATACATCGGCCGCACCGGTCGTCAATTGTTCTTGCTTTTCTGCTGGCTCTTTACCTTGTTGGTGATCTCCGCCTTCTGCGACATCGTGGCCAATACCTTTAACGGCTTTACCGCTCAAGGCGCAGAAATCATGCCCAACGCCGCTGCCGCTTCGATTTCTATTCTCTACATGTTTGTGGCTGTCGCTTTCGGTTTGTACCTCAAGTACAGAAAGCCCTCCGGCACCGAACAATTGATTGTTGGCATCGTTTTGATGGTTTTGATGCTCTGGATCGGTATTGCCAACCCGATTTACGCTGATGCGGTCACCTGGCGCTATGTGGTTTTTGCCTACCTCTTCTGCGCAGCCGTGATGCCGATGTGGCTTTTGAAGCAACCGCGCGACTACCTGAGTATGTTCCTTTTGATCGGCATGATTTTGGGTGGCGTGATCGGCGTGTTTATCAAAAACCCCGAAATCAACATGCCCGCTTTTGTCGGCTTTGAAGTTAAGGGGTTGGATCTTTTCCCGATGCTCTTTGTGACGATTGCCTGCGGCGCTGTTTCCGGTTTCCACAGCCTCGTGTCTTCCGGCACGTCTTCCAAGATGATTGCCAATGAAAAAGATATGCGTCTGGTTGGCTATGGTTCCATGTGCGTGGAAACGGTTTTGGGCGTTGTTGCCTTGATCGTTGTGTGCGCTGCCGCCACTGACGGCGTGTTGCCCTCCGGCACCCCCTTCCAATTGTTCTCTAACTCCATCGCTTCGTTCTTAACCGAAATCTTCGGTCTGCCCACCGATGTGAGCGCCTGCATCATGACGATGTGCGTGTCCGCTTTGGCTTTAACGAGCGTGGACGCCGTGGCTCGTATCGGCCGCATGAGCTTACAAGAACTCTTCACTCCGCCTGAAGGCGTAGAAAAGAATAGCGTTCAAAAGCTTTTCACGAACCCGGTCTTTGCAACAATCCTCACGCTGGTGTTGAGCTACCTCCTGTGCTTGGCCGGTTACATGAGCATTTGGCCGCTCTTTGGTTCTGCCAACCAATTGCTCTCTGCTTTGGTGCTCACAAGCTTGGCCGTTTTCTTAAAGGCCACGGGCCGCAAGGGCTGGATGCTTTATGTCCCCATGACAATCATGTTCTGCGTGACGATGACCGCTTTGGGTATGTCTGTCTGGCGTATTTTCGGCACGATCTCAGCCGGAACGTTTGTGTTCATGGTTGACGGTTTGCAATTGATCATTGCCGTTGCTTTGATCGCTTTAGCTTTAATGGTTGTGATGCACTGCTTGCCGAAGCTTTCGGATAAAAAAGCAAACTAAACTGATCTAGACATTCAGTTCTGCCAATCCCCAGCTCTTAACGGAGTTGGGGATTTTTTATTAGTTGTTTTTAATCGACTAAATCGCTCGTCATCATTTGGACTTAATTGCCAAGATCGGTCGATTAGAAAGTGATGCAAAGATTGCCGGTACTTCCGGTGAATACGATATGACCGCTTACTCTATTTCTGCAGAAACCGGTCACCGCTTCATGTTGGCTCCGAGCGTTTTCCTGGAATCTCAATTTGAAGTAGCCTACGGTTACGCCGAAGGGGCTGATTTCAAGACAATCAGTGCTACACATCAAGTAACGGACAGCAAGTTGAATTCCACTGATAGTTTGACAGGACGAATTGGCATGAATTCAATGGTGATGTTACGTACCGTCGTGGTTCGGAAACCTATGACGAAGACTTCTCTGACACATGGACTCAATACGGTATCGGTGGCCACTTTAATGTGACGGATACCACTTATGTTTATGGTGATGTTCGCAGAACAACTGGAGGCGATATAAGTGAGCCCTGGCGCGTTAATTTAGGCGTTCATTATAGCTTCTAAGACTTTAATCAATTAAGTTAGTCCCCTGCTCAGTCTCAAACGCTGAGCAGGGATTTTTTATCGCTTAGACACAATAGCAAGAAAGATCGTCAAGACAACGATTGGAATCAGGTAATAAAGCCCCGGCACCACAAGACCATAGTACCAAAGGTGAGACACTTCGGGAGCCCGCCAGATAGAGACCACCTCAAAAGCCGTGTGACCGATCCCAACATAGATTAGGCAACGTAGCACCTGCTCTAAAAGAATGTATAACTTTGAAGAAATCTGCATGACGCCCCCATTAAGTTCTTCTGGCGTTGTAAACGCCGGGCAGATCCTGAATCGTCTTTAAGGTCTTCTTCAAAGATTCTGCGCGAGTTATTTCAACGTTAAAGCGCCAATGCATATCGCCTCTGATCATTTGCGAGCTCATTCCCACAATTGAAATTTTCTCTTTCATGAAAATTTCACTCATGTCCTTTAAAAGACCGGGAATATTTTGGCCTACAACCAGTACTTCAACCGGGAAAACGGCGCCTTCGGCGTTACCCCAACTCACTTCAATTAAGCGCTCCTGCCCTTTTTCGTCCAGGTGACGAATATTGGGACAGTCGGCGCGGTGAATCGTTACACCACGGCCACGCGTGACAAAACCTACGATCTTATCGGGAGGCGCCGGATGGCAGCATCGAGCCAATTGAGTTAAAAGCGAGTCAACGCCTACAACGAGTACTTGGCTTTTAGCGTGCTCGGCCTTGGACTTCGAGGTAAAGAGTTCTTTTTTCTCTTCTTCCTGGGGTTTGAGCGCTTTTTCAATGCTCTTATAACCAAATTCTTCCTTAGCTGCACCGACAAAGAGATCTTCAACGGTGTCGTAGCCCAAGCGCTTAGCGAGTTCTTCAAGCTTAAAGGCGGTTTTACCGAGACGGGCCATGTCTTTTTCGACGATGTCGCGTCCCGCGTTAACCATCTCTTCAACCGCTTTTTGGTTAAACCACTGACGCACCTTACCCCGGGCACGATTGGTCACAACAAAACCCAGCTCTGGATTTAGCCAGTCACGACTCGGACCGCCCGTTTTAGCGGCCACGATTTCCACCGTTTCGCCGGTCTTAAGCTTGTAATTTAAGGGCACCATGTTGCCGTTAACCTTAGCGCCTCGACAACGATGACCCAGTTCACTATGCAAGTGGTAGGCAAAGTCAATCGGCGTGGCACCGGTGCGCATTTCCACCACACGCCCTTGAGGCGTGAGCACATACACGTGCTCATCTTCAACACCCTGAGGCCCTTCGGGTTTAACGTCGCTACTCCAGGCGAGCAACTGACGAAGCCAGGCCACTTTCTGATCTTCGGCACTTTGGGAACTCTTTTCCGAATTGCCGGCCTCTTTATAGCGCCAGTGCGCGGCCATACCGAGTTCGTTATACTCGTGCATCTCACGCGTACGGATTTGAATTTCAATCGGACGATTGCGCGAATCCAAAATTACGGTATGCAGTGACCGATAACCGTTCGGCTTCGGGTTGGAGATGTAGTCGTCGTACTCGGAACTGACACCCGGGAAATTCTCTTGGACAATGGAAAGCACTTCATAGCATTGCTCAACGGTTTGCACAATGATGCGAAGCGCACGAACGTCATAGAGTTGATCAAAGCGCAAATGCTTTCTTTCCATCTTCTTGTAGATAGAATAGATGTGTTTGGGACGCCCTGAAACTTCCGCTTCAATCCCCTTTTGTTCAAGCATTCCTTTAATCTTATCCACCGCATCACGCATGAAGGCCAAACGAGCTTCTCGGCTTTCATCCAATTGGCGGGCGATTTCGTTATAGATCTCGGGCTTGGTAAAACGCAACGACAGATCTTCTAATTCCCACTTGATCTGCCAGATACCTAAGCGGTTAGCAAGCGGTGCGTATAGCGCCAACGTGTCAGCACCGTAGGCCTTGGCCCCCTCCGGATCGTTTTTCCTCATGGCATAGTAACGGAGGGTTTGAAGGCGGCTTGAGAGTCGGAGAATCACCACACGCAGATCGCGGCACATGGCCAAAACCATCTTTCTCAAAAGCGCGTCTTGGGCTTTGAGCATCAATTTATCGCTGCCCTTTTCATCATCCTCAGCGGGCATCAGACGGGTTTTGCCATTTAATTCGATGAGGCGGTGCAATTCATTGACAAGCTCAGCCACACCGGTGCCGAAATTGTTCTTTAACCACTCTTCGGGATTGGCTACGCAATCATGCACTGCAAAAAGATAACAGGCGGAAATCAGCTCTTCATCGTCGCGAATACCGCGAACAATGTTGGCCATGCCATCGGCATGAGCCAAGCGGGCTTCTCCGGTGAAAAGTTTTTTATCGCCGTATAGAGGGATAGCCAGCTGCCGGGCAAGCAGACTGTCGGCTTTTTTTTCTTCAGACATAAGACACCCCAGCCAATTCGTTAAAAAACCCAAGTTCCTCCCTGATTCAGAAGAAGAACTCAACGGGCCAGTAGGTAAATGACAGAATTAAATTGTAGGGACAATCCGAACAAAAAGGGACAAAGAAATTGTGTCGATTGATGTCTTTTTCCTAACGTCTAATCAGACCACCTAAGAGAGCCGCCACTTTAGGCTTTTTCTTCGTGTCTTTGGCACCCAAACCCAATGGTTTCTCAATAGCTTCCGAGATCTCCTGCGACTGACTGGGAACATAAGGCTCATCAAAGAAGGGATCTGTGCTTGCGGGCGTCACAGGTGGCGGCGTGTACACCTTTCTCGGTCCTCTTGAAGGTCGACGATGAGGTGAGACATCCATGCGAACGCGCTTGAAATGTTCCTTGATCAAAGACTCAATGGCTGCGACATTTTTTTCATCGGCGCCCGGGCACATCAGTGTTAAAGCGAGCCCCTTCATCCCCGCGCGTCCTGTACGACCAATGCGGTGCACATAATCCTCCGCGTTAAAGGGCACGTCAAAATTAATCACAACCGGCAAATCGGCGATATCCAATCCGCGTGCGGCCACATCGGTTGCCACGAGCACTTTAATAGTGCCTTGCTTGAAGCCTTCCAATGTCTTGATTCGCTCATCCTGGGTTTTATCCCCGTGAATGGAATCGGCTTCAATACCATATTGAGAAAGTGTTCTAGCCAGACGTCTGCAGACAATCTTAGAATTAACAAAAACCAAGATGTTCTTAGCGTCCTCGCACACCTCATCATCCAAAAGATCAAGTAGCGCATCCACTTTCTCAGAATTGTGGACCTCAAAGAGCTTCTGGGTGATTGTTTTAGCCGTCGAGTTTTCCCGAGCGACTTCAACCAATTGGGGATTTCGTAAGAAGTTAGCGGCCAAACTTTTAATTTCAGGCGAAAAAGTTGCCGAAAACATCAGACTTTGACGCTTTTCGGGCAATAACTTCAAAATCTTTGAGATATCGGGTAAAAAGCCCATATCAAGCATCCGGTCGGCTTCATCCAATACCACTATCTGAACCTGGTTTAAAACCGTGTTTCGCTGCTCAACGTGATCGAGCAGGCGACCGGGTGTTGCCACCAATACTTCCACACCACGGCGAAGCGCATCCTGCTGTGTATGGATATCGATACCACCAAAGACGCAAGCCGTGCGCAAACCGGTGTACTTAGCATAGGCCTGAAGGTTTTCGTGCACCTGATCGGCAAGCTCACGCGTGGGCGTAAGAATGAGTGCCCTTACCGGATGACGCGCCGGAGACATACTGCTATTGGCTGTTGGAATCAAACGCTCCAAAAGCGGCAAACCGAAACTTGCCGTCTTGCCGGTTCCCGTCTGTGCTGCGCCCATCACATCATTGCCTGCCAAAACCAAGGGAATCGCTTGAATTTGAATAGGCGTCGGGGTTTCATAACCCATTTCAGAGATGGCACGCATCAACGATTCGTGCAAACCGAAAGAAGAGAAAGTTTGATTTTCAGACATTCGTTTTCCAACAAAAATCAGGTCTTTTCCTGACTTAAAATAGCAATATCACTTTGAAATTTCGGAGATTTTATCATTTTGAAGGTCTTTTTTCTCCCTGAGAACCTCACGAATAAGCAAAAGGCTTCAGAATTTCTCCTGAAGCCTTCTGCTTTGTCAGATGTTCCTGACGGTATCTAACCGAATTTGATTAGATGAAGAACAAATTCATCAAGAAGAACGTCGGCACCAAGATACCCACGGACCAAATCATGTAACCGAAGAAGCTCGGCATCTTCACGCCGCGTTCTTGAACGATCGAGATCGTCATGAAGTTCGGCGCATTACCGATGTAGGTCATTGAACCCATGAACACAGAACCCATGGAAATGGCCATCAAGGTGTGAGAGTCTTCGTTCATCAACAGCATCGGATCGCCGCCGGCCAAATTAAAGAAGGCCAAATAGGTCGGAGCGTTATCCAAGAAGGAAGACAAGGAACCGGCTAACCAGAAGAACATGTGGTTATTGAACGTTCCGTCCGCATTGGTCACCAAAGCCACGAGCGGAGCAAAAGCACCCTCGTGTCCGGCGCGCAGCATTTCCAACACAGGGACGATACAGCAGAAGATACCGAAGAAGAGCTTGGCCACTTCAAGAATCGGATCCCAGGAGAATTGATTGCTTTCACGGGCCACCTTCGGCGTAAAGGCCAAGCTTAAACCGGCAAACGTCAAAAAGAGCACATCACGAATGATGGATTCAAGCGTTAATTGAACGTGAAGCACTTCAAAGCTGATACCAGACTTCCAGAAACCGGACAGAAGCATACTGCCGACGATACCGGCCAAGAAGAGGATGTTGATGGCCCCTTCGATCTTAAACGGTTCCTTTTCTTTAAAGTGAATCGTGTTTTGATCTTCTTTCTTATAGACGATCGTATCCAAAATGACATAAATCGCCAACAGGAAAAGGACCGTTGACATCATCGGCAAGAACAGATGTTCGGTCGTCCAGAAGAAGTCAACGCCGCGCAAGAAACCCAAGAACAAGGGAGGATCGCCCAACGGAGTGAGGCTACCGCCGATATTGGCCACCAAGAAGATGAAGAAAACAAAGGTGTGCATGCGGTATTTGCGGTTCTTATTGGCTTCGAGCAAAGGACGAATGATGAGCATGGCCGCACCGGTCGTTCCCATCACATTGGCAAGCAACGCACCCGCAAACAAAAAGGCCGCATTCATCATCGGCGTTCCTTCGAAAGAAGAACGAATATGAATGCCGCCTGCCACCACAAACAAAGCACCCACAAAGATAATGAACGGAATGTAGTCACCGATAATGGCGTGCGCGATAGCGCCGGTGGCAATCGTGCCCCCATAAACCGCAAAAAGCGGCACAGCGCACAACAAGGCCCAAGCTACAGCGACCTTACCGAAGTGGTTATGCCAGAAGTGAGGCACAAGCATCGGGCACAAGGCAATGCTCAGCAAAATACCGGCAAACGGAATGGCCCAAGCGATGGAAAGCTCGGCGCCATTGAGACCGGCCGCGTTGGCAAGCATCGGAGAGACCGCCAAAAACGCGCCCAAAAGCATCTTATGAATCATTTGTTAATTCCTTTGCTTTCTTTTGATTTAAGTTAATTTTTAGATTGTATAAAACTTTTTGTGCTCACGCATGAAAATTTTTCACCTGTCTAGGGCTTCATACCGAAAACTTGCTTGAGGTAAGCCAAATAGCTCGGGTCATCACACAGGCTCTTACCCGGCGTATCCGAAATCTTCGCAACAGGCTGACCATTTGCCCGAACCATCTTAATCACGATATTTAAAGGCTCAGGTCCTAAATCGTTGGTCAGGTTGGTTCCCACGCCAAAACCCAGCTTCACTCTGCCCTTAAAGCGGCGGAAAAGCTTAATCAGGCGCTCAAAGGTGAGGCTGTCGGAGAAAATAAATGTCTTTGTCCTTGGGTCGCACCGATTGGCTTTGTAGTGCTCAATCATGCGCTCGCCCCAGCTTTCCGGATCCCCCGAGTCTTGACGAACACCGTCAAAAAGCTTGCAAAAATACATGTCGAAATCTTTTAAAAAGGGCTCAATCCCATAGACGTCCGTCAAAGCAATCCCCAAATCCCCTCGGTATTCTTTGGCCCACATTTCAAAAGCATAGGTTTGCGAATCACGCAGTCTGGGTCCCAATGCCTGGCAAGCTTGAAGATACTCGTGAGCCATCGTTCCCATCGGAATAAGGTTTAATTCCTTGGCATAGAGCACGTTGCTCGTACCGGCGAATTCGTGCGGAAGACGAGCTTTCAGAATTTCCAACACTTCTTTTTGCCATTGGCGGGAAAAACGACGGCGGGTACCGAAGTCAGAAATAGAAATCAAAGAACGGTCAGGCTCGTTTTCAATCATTTGAATTTTCGCATCAAGCCGCTTTCTGCCCTCGGTCTTATCCAGGTTGGGAGCGATGTGCCTGAAGTATGTTTCGTTGACAATCGCCAAAACCGGAATTTCAAACAGAATCGTGTGTAACCACGGACCTTTGATGGTGATTGCAAGTTGTCCGTCCTTTTCCGAAATATCAATATATTTGCGCTTTAATTGGAAAAGACTCAAAAATTCAACAAAATCGTCTTTAATAAAACGAAGTGAGCGGAGATACTCCAACTCATCTTCCTTGAATCGAAGGGTGCACAGGTGATCAACCTCTGCCTTAATCTCAGCAATGTACGGTCTCAAATCCACCCCTTCGTTTCGGCAACGGAAACGATATTCGACCGATGCGCCCGGAAATTGATGCAAAACGCATTGCATCATGGTGAATTTATATAAATCAGTGTCCAGAAGTGATTCAATGATCACGATACACCGCCCTTCAGATAAGTTTTCAATGCCTTTAGTCTAGCCTTTTTCGCTAACAAGTGCGTTAAAATTTGAAGATTGACAGAAATATTTTCAGTAGGGAGAAAACTGTGGCTCATGTAGTTTGTGACCCATGTATTAATTGCACGGACACGGCCTGTGTGGCAGTGTGTCCTGTTGACTGCTTCCGTGTCGGTCCCAACTTTTTGGTGATTGATCCCGACGAATGCATTGACTGCGCGGTTTGCGTGCCGGAATGCCCCGAAGAGGCTATTTTCCACGAAGATGATGTTCCTGAAGGTCAGGAAGAATTTATCGCTCTTAATGCAGAATTGTCCAAGAAGTGGCCTTCCATCACTCGTCAGCGCCCGCGTCCTGCCGATGCGGACAAGTGGCATGGCGTCCCCAACAAACGCCAATACCTGAAAACGGAATAATTTTTCCATTTTCTGTATTCAACAAGCCCGTTGTGCAGTTACACCTCGGGCTTGTCATTTAAAGGTCAGCCTATGAGCATCCATGCCGTTACCATTACCGAACTTGAACACCACAATGATCGTGTGATGTTTTTCTCGGTAACTAAACCCGAAGGTTTTCATTTCCAACCCGGGCAATTCGTTCGATGTGGCGTTGCGTTGGTAAGCGATCCGAAAAATGAGGAAGATTTCCTCATGCGCCCCTATTCCATCGCAAGCCACCCCCAAGAGAATCGAATCAGTTTCTATGTGGCTCGTGTATTGAACGGGGCGCTTACGCCTAAACTTTTTGATTTGAAAGTGGGTGATACGCTCTATCTTGATGACACGGCCTACGGCCTGATGCTTCCATCTCGGCTTGAAACCGGCGGAACACTTATCTGTTTTGCCTCCGGCACCGGTCTGTCAGCATTTTTGTCCATTGTTAAAGACAATCCATGGAAACGGTTTGACAATGTTGTGGTCGTGCACTGCGCTCGTTGCGCTAAAGACATCACCCTGACAGACGCTTTTTCCCAAGCTGTCCACGAACAAGGCCGAGACGTCAATTTCCGTTTCATTGCTGCCACAACCCGTGAACCGGATCCGACCCAATGTGGTGAGATTAATAAACGTGTTCCGCAGGCTATCGTTGACGGAGATTTTGAAAAAATGGGCTTTACGCTCACCCCTCAATGGGTTCGGGCAATGATCTGCGGCAATCCTGCCTTTGTTAATTCAATGAAAAAGGTGCTTAAAGATCGCGGTTTCACCGCTCCCCGCGGTGAGAAACTGGGCACCTATGTGGCTGAAAATTTTTGGTAATTTTTCATGAGTGAACATTTGATTGACGCCATCGATGACGTGCTGCCTCAAACGCAGTGCAGACAGTGCGGCTACAACGGCTGCAGAAATTACGCCTGGGCCATCGCCATGGGCGAGGCCCCCATCAACCGTTGTGCGCCGGGCGGACAAAAAGGCATCGAAGCACTAGCAAAGGTGACGGGTCATGAAGTGATCGCCTTGGATCCTGAGTACGGTCATGAAGTTCCGCTTGAACTCGCTCACATCAACCCCGATACCTGTATCGGCTGTCGAAAGTGCGTTGCTGTTTGTCCAACCAATGCCATCGTAGGCGCTCCTAAGCGCCTTCACGGCGTTATTTCAGATTGGTGTACAGGATGCGCACTATGCGTGACGGCTTGTCCCGTCGACTGTATTGACATGCGCCTGGCTTCTTTTGAATGGACGCATGAAAAAGCTCTCAAAGCCAGAAGGCTCTATCGGGAAAAATTACAAAGAGAAAAAAAGCGAGAAGCGGAACGCAATGCCAAACTTAGCGCACAAAGCGCCGCCGATAAGAAAAAAGCCCTCTTGGCTGACATCCTTTCGCGAGTCAAAAAGTGAACAAAGATAAGCGCTACGAAATCATGAAACGGTTGGCCGCCATCCGCCCCAACCCAAAAAGTGAACTGGAATACGCCAGTCCCTATGAACTATTGGTTGCCGTCGTGCTTTCGGCTCAAGCGACCGATAAAAGCGTGAATTTAGCCACCCGAAAACTCTATCCCGTAGCGAACACTCCGCAAGCCATGGTGAAACTGGGCGTTGAAGGCCTGACACCCTACATCAAGACTATTGGTCTTTATCGCAATAAGGCTAAGCACGTCATCGCGTTGAGCCAACAACTTATTGATCGATTTGGTGGCGTCGTGCCCGATAACCGAGAGGCCTTGGAAAGTTTACCGGGAGTCGGCCGCAAAACCGCCAATGTGGTACTTAATGTCGCATTCGGTCATCCGACGATCGCGGTCGATACGCATATCTTTCGCGTGAGCAACCGCACAGGATTTGCCCCCGGTAAAACACCCGAAGAGGTCGAGAAAAAACTGCTGAAATTTGTACCGCAGGCGTTTAAAAAGGATTCTCATCACTGGCTTTTGCTGCATGGACGTTATTGCTGCAAAGCCACCAAACCGGACTGTGATCATTGTCCAATATTGGATTTGTGTGAATACAAGAAAAAGAACCTTACCGTTGCCTCTTGATCGGTTTTTTTAGTTCCAATCAAGCGACCAATCCACGATGACAGAAGACTGATCAAAGTCAATCGCTTCGATGTAAGCCTCAACCATGGGGATATAAAAAACGTCACCTTCTGTCGCACGGACGGCTAACAAATCCTGAGCGCCATTGTCGGTCACGCCAACCACTTCGCCCAAAACTTCATCTTGAAGGTTGCGGACAGTTAATCCGACGAGGTCTTCATCGTAATAATCCCCTTCTTGCAACTGTGGCAGATCATTTCGATCCACCAACAAGCTGCCCTTTAACGCCATTGCTTCTTCACGGGTATGAATTTCTTCAATTTTGGCGATGAAATCTTTTCCGTGAGCTTTGAGTTCCGACACCGTTAAAAGCTTAGGGGAAACTCCCGGCTTTCTCGGATAAGGCAAAAACCACCAGCGATCACTTTCAAAAAGTAAATCCCCTTGTCTGCCCATGGGCACGACACGCACCCAACCGCGCACACCATAAGCGCCGGCTGTTCGACCGACTTGCATCAACTCGTCTGTGTTTTTATTTTCCGTCATCTTGAAAAAGGGATAAGAAAAAGGGCCATTCCTTCAGTTACGCTTGGCGTTTTAGATACTCGCGGCTAAAGCTCTCGATTTTCAGACCCAAACGGTAGACACAATTCCGTTTGTTTGAAGTAGTCTGAAAAGAATGGCTTTTAGTGCCGCAACGCAAGGCAACGATTTCGGAATCGCCCTTCGTGCAAACAAGGTTTGCAGAATTTTCGATTAGGCAGCAGCCTTCTTAGCTTGCTTGACCAAACGAGCAACCGTGTCGCTCATTTGGGCGCCTTGACCGATCCAGTGCGTGAGACGTTCTTCAGCGATTTGGAACTTCACGCCTTGGCCGGCAGCCATCGGGTTGTAGTAGCCCAAGCGTTCGATAAAACGACCGTCACGGCGATTACGGGAATCCGTAACAACGATGTTGAAGAAGGGGCGCTTCTTGGAACCGCCGCGAGCAAGACGAATAACGACCATTTAATTTACCTCTTGTGTCTATAAAGTAAACGTGGCAAAGCCACAATAAAAAACGAAACCCAGAAGGGTTTCACGAAAATTCGCGGTATTTTAACGCATTTTCAATTTGTTAGCTATACCGTTTTTTAATTTTTCCGTTCTTGAGCCTACGCACTTTCGCAAGCGAGTGCGAAATCAACAGCCGCTTTTGCGTGTATCTCCGTCGTATCGAAAACAGGCAAATCTGTATCCGCCTGCTTAATCAAAAGGCCGATTTCAGTACAGCCCAAAATGACGCCTTCGGCTCCCTGGGCTTTTAATTTCTCAATCACTTTCAAAAATTTTTCTTTTGACTCGGGCAGAATCTTTCCAACACAAAGTTCGTTGAAAATAACGCTGTTAATCATTTCCATATCTTCGCTTTCGGGAACCAGTACTTCCAGACCACGCTCTTTGAGTTTCCCTTTAATAAAATCTTGCTGCATGGTGTACTTTGTACCCAAAAGTCCGACGCGATGGATAGCTCGCTTCTGCAATGCGTCAAACGTGGCGTCGGCAATATGCAAAAGAGGAACACGAACGGACGCGGCCACCTCATCGGCCACTTTGTGCATAGTATTCGTACAAATCAGAATAACGTCTGCGCCGGCCTTCTCTAAACCTTTGGCGGTTTCTGACAAAATCGAAGCGCTTTTAGCCCAATCGCCGCAAGATTGGCACTTCTCGATTTCGTCAAACTCCACACTCCAAAGCACAATTTTGGCCGAATGCAATCCGCCTAGACGTTTGTGAACCGCCTCATTAATGAGCTGGTAATAAGTCACCGTGCTCTCCCAGCTCATTCCTCCGATCAAACCAATTGTTTTCATAAGAACTCCTTGCTAAAGCTCCTTTGAGAATAGAACGGAAAGATTCAAATCTCAAGCGCGTGCAACGAGCTGCAATGCATGCAACAGATCGTTTCAAAATTCAAAAGGCCACCTAAAAAATGATTTTTCAAGACAAGAAATATTCTTTTGGCATAATACGAACCAACTGATTTCAGGGGAACCCATTATGGCTAAGAAAAAGATCATCCTCATGTCCACAGGCGGCACCATTGTCAGTTCCGGCGAAAGTGCCACTCAAACCACCGGGTATCGTTTGGGGCATTTATCAATCAATGCGTTGCTTGATCAATTGCCTGATCTGAAGGACAAAATTGAACTTGAACAAGAAGCCGTCAGTCATGTGGACTCCAGTTCCATGACCAGTGAAATTTGGCTTAAGCTCGCGCGAAGTGTGCAAAGCGCTGTCGATCGTGATGATGTGGACGCTGTTGTGATCACTCATGGCACTGACACCATGGAAGAGACGGCCTACTTCCTGCACTTGATTTTAAAAACGCAAAAACCTGTCGTCATAACCGGCGCCATGCGTCCGGCCACTGCCCTTTCTGCTGACGGAATCTTAAATCTTTATAACGCCTTCCAAGTGGCTTTGGATGACCAGTCTCAAGGGTTGGGAGTATTGATAGTACTTAACAACACCATTGGAAGCGCACGCTTTAGCACCAAAACCAACACCACCAATGTTGCTACTTTCTCCGGATTAAATACGGGTGAACTTGGCGCGGTGATTGACAACGCCGTCATGTATTACAACCGTTCAACCCGTCCGCATACGATGGCCACGCCGTTTAGCGTGCATGATTTTGATCAAGACGAATCTTTCCCTCGAGTGGATATTTTGATTTCTCACGCCGATGATGACTCGATGCTGGTTGACGCCGCTGTGGCCATCGGCGCCAAGGGCATTGTTTTCGCGGGTCTTGGAAACGGTTGCGTTCCCGACAAAGTTCTGCCGGGTCTTAAACGCGCCTCGGAAGCTGGCGTTCGTGTCATTCGCAGTTCTCGGGTATTCACCGGACCGGTATTTAACGGCTTAAGTGAATGGGAAGAGGCTGGATTAATCTCTTCTTGGAATTTATCCGCGGTGAAATCCCGAGTTCTTTTGCAATTGGCGTTGAAAAAAGGCATCACCGATATTGATGCCTTAAGAGAAATGTTTGAGCGTTACTAGAAAACGCCGTGCTCAAAAAGGATTCTCAATCCAATTAAGAGCAACACAGCCGCACCCAACAGTGAAAGCTTTTTGCTGTGACGTGCGGCTTTTTCAGATAAAACACCTGCCGCCAACATCGCCAGTGCAGTCAATAAGGCGCAAACGATACCGATAATTGCCGCCGGGCCCGCGATCGGCATGGACACCATCGCAAAGGAAAAACCAACCGCCAAGGCATCAAGGCTTGTGGCTACCGCCAACATCGCCAGTTTCCCCCAGGCAATGTCCGAACCCATTGAACGGCATTCGCACTGTCCGTCATCTTCATCTTTTTCGAATGCCTCACGGATCATTGACACGGCAACAAAAAAGAGAAGTCCAAAAGCGACCCAGTGATCCCAGGCATTAATAAGGCTGTAAAGGGCGCCCCCCGCAAGCCAGCCAAGAGCAGGCATCAGTGCTTGAAAAGCACCGAACACAACAGAGAACTTCAGAACATGAGAGAGTTTGATTCTGGGCTGCACGGCTCCCCAACACAAGGCCACAACCATTGCGTCAACGGACAACGCGACAGCGATACCAAAGATCTCTAATAATTGCACTTCTGATCCTTCAGATTGGTTGAAGCCGCCATTATAGCGATGACTCTTGACCACTAAATTTCAAGATGACGTTTAGAATAAAAAATTCCGATCACCCAACCGATAAGAGCCGGCGTCACCCACTCCAGACCAATGGAGTAAAAAGGCAAATTTGACAACAACGGGACATCAACACCGATATCTTTAAGCGCACCGGCAACGCTTACAATCGCTGTCATCGTAATGGTTAATGGATACACCTTGGAAAAATTCTGGTTAAAGTGATGCGTTAAGCCGAGAATAATCAGCATCAAAGCCACCGGATAAATTGACATCAATACCGGGATAGACAGTTTGAGAATAAGTGTTAAACCCGCGTTCGAGACCACCATGCTGCAAAGCACAAACACCAGAAGCCAACCGCGGTAGGACAGAGCCGGAAAAACTTTGGTGAAATAATCACTGCAGCAGGATAAAAGACCGACACAGGTGTTTAAACAAGCAACAAAGAAAATCATTCCTAAAAGAATGATGCCCCAAGAACCGAATTGGATTTCAGCCACTGAAGTTAATGTTTGCGCACCATTTTCGGTGATCAAACCAGCTCCGCCCACGGTTGCCACAATATGGGCTAAGGCCAAATAGATCGTAATCAGGAAAAATCCGGCGATCATACCGGCTTTTACCGTCTCACGTACAACACCCTCGGTATTGCTCACACCTAGGGCCTGGACATTTAAGGCAATAATCAAACCAAAGTTGAGTGCAGCCAGCGTGTCCATGGTTTGGTAGCCTTCCAAAAAGCCTCTGACAAAAGCATTGAGATCGTACGGAGGTAAAGCTAAACCGTAACCCGCGATCGGTCGGAACAGACACGCGAGGAAAAGAAGCGCAATCATGGTAATGAGTGCGGGCGAAGTCACTTTGCCAAGACGCTGCGTGAGTTTTTCAGGATTTAAAGCCATGATTCCGGCCAACCCAAAAAAGAAAACAGAGTACAAAAATTGGGCGCAAACCAGAGGAGAAAAATCCAAGAAGAAAGGCTCTGTCGTTGCCGTAAATAACGGAGCCAAGGCCATTTCAAAAGAAGTACTGGCCGTACGGGGAATGGCCACACAGGGACCGATTGACAAATAAATGAGCAATGTAAAAATAAAGGCAAACTGCGGATGAACGCGAGAGGCTAACATCATTAAGCCGCCGGAGCGGGCAACCGTCATCACCCCGAGGATCGGAAAACACACGGCCGTGATTGCAAAGCCGGCCATGGCCCACGGCATGTCAACGCCGGCTAAAGAGCCCAGATAGGGCGGGAAAATAAGATTGCCCGCCCCAAAAAACATGGAAAAAAGAGTTAACCCCAACAACAAACGTTGGTTAATACTAAATTGATTGCTCATAGGAAAAATAGCTATATCGAAATCTGAATTTCAAAAATTCCGCTACTTTAGCAAATTTCAGGAAAAGCCAATACTCTGGCAATCCCTATATCACAGAGATGCAATACCGACTGCAAACTCCAATCACAGTCTTTCTCTTTTATTTTCAGCACTGTCATCCGTTTCGGTGTTAAATCCAACATTAGAAAAATTTATTTAGAATTCTCGACTATGAGCGCCAAACCCTTCCGAAAAATTATTCATGTTGACATGGATGCGTTTTTTGCGTCTGTTGAGCAACGTGATCACCCAGCCTTGCGCGGCAAACCTATTGCCGTTGGACACGCCGGAGCCCGAGGGGTAGTGGCCACTGCCAGTTATGAGGCAAGGAAATTCGGCGTGCATTCTGCCATGCCTTCGGCTAAAGCCCGAGAGCTCTGCCCTGAGCTTATTTTTGTTCATTCTCGAATGAAACACTATCAAGCTGTTTCTAAACAAGTCCGAGCCATTTTTGAACGCTACACCGACATCATCGAACCGGTTTCCATTGACGAGGCGTTTTTAGACGTCACTGACAATAAGATCGGTGCAAGAACAGGGCTAGAAATTGCCAAGCGGATAAAAAAAGAGATACGTGAGGAGTTGGGACTCGTGGCAAGCGCCGGCGTGAGTTACAACAAATTTTTAGCCAAAATCGCAAGCGATTACCGAAAACCCGATGGCCTTTGTGTCATTCATCCGGATCAAGCTTTAGATTTTATCGACAAGCTTCCAATTGAAGCCTTTTGGGGAATTGGTCCTGCCACCGCAAAACGGTTACACGCTTTAGGCATCACAACAGCACCGCAATTAAGAGCGGTCAGTATCTCACGATTGACTGAATTGTTCGGTAAAGCCGGTCTGACCTACTATAACTTTGTCAGAGGTATTGATGATCGACAGGTAACCACCCACCGAGAACGTAAGTCCGTCGGCTGTGAAGAAACGTTTGGGCGGGATATTAAAGGGAAAGCCATTGATGAAGCCTTGACTTCGGTCATTAATGAGCTTGCGCAAAGGGTTAACCGCCGAAAATTTAAAGGAAAAAGGTTGACACTTAAAGTACGCTTTCCTGATTTCACCACCTTGACCCGCAGCGGTTCTGGTCATGAGGTACTCGATAGTGTCGAAAAAATTACACCCTTAGCTTACCGCCTTTTAAAAAATGTGACCCTGCCCGCTACCGGTATTCGTCTTTTAGGTCTTTCTGTTTCCAAAACCGAACAAGAAATCCGCGAAGACTATTTGGCTAAACAGATGACTCTTTTTTGACAGTTGATATAATCGCTCGTCTTTTAACATTCCGGACTTTGAATAATGATTAAACGTGTCCGTGCCCTGCCCACCCCGGTTGCAGGACTTGCACTTGGTATTTCCAGTTTAGGTTGGTCGATGGAAAATGCGCTTCCGCTTCATGGTTGGGGGCAGCTTATCGGAGCTGGCATCGCCGTTGTATTGCTTTGCTTGCTGCTTACTCGTTTTGTTTTTCACGCCGATACCCTTATCACCGACCTGCGCCACCCTGTTTTAGGCAGTATTGTGCCAACCTTTGCCATGGCCACGATGGTGGTCTCTAAAGCAATCGGTCGCTTTTTCCCTCTCATCGGTGAGTATTTGTGGCTTGCGGCGGTGATCGTACACTTGCTCTTTTTGGGCGCTTTTATTGTTTTTCGCATGCGCGAGCGCCAAATGCAGCACATGGTTCCGAGTTGGTTTATTCCACCTGTCGGCATCATCGTGGCCGATGTCGCCTGCCCTTCACCGGAATGGTTTAATTTCGCTCAAGTCCTTTTGACGATCGGCATTGTGTCTTACGCTGTTATGCTTCCGGTCATGATTTACCGCTTCATGTTCTACGCTCAGGTTCCTGATGCCGCCAAGCCCACCATAGCCATTTTGGCCGCTCCTGCGAGCCTTTCACTCGCCGGTCTTTTAACTGTGGTTGAAAATCCTTCACCGCTTTTGTGCGCCGTCTTATTAGGGATTGCCGTCTTAATGACCGTAGTCATCTATCTCTCGCTCTTTAAGCTGCTTCGCCTGCCTTTTTCCCCCGGCTACGCTGCATTCACCTTCCCGTTGGCCATTGGTGCTACCGCGCTTTATAAAATGAGCTATTTGGTCGGTCAATATGAAGTCGGCGCTTTTTATGCTTGGGAGCTCAGAATGCTCGCAAACGTTGAATTAGTGATCGCCACCTGCATCATTACCTATGTGGCCATTCTCTTTATTAAAAATTTGGACAAAATTCTGCCCAAACCCCAAAAAGAGTAACGGTTTGTAGTATTTGCTCATGTTAAGCCGCCTTTTCAGTTAACCTTGAAGGCGGCTCTTTTTTTATTTCATTTGATGGAATTTTTGTTTTTAGACTTCATTCAATCGTTAAGAAGCGAAAATCTCGACCATTTCATGCTTTTCGTATCTTCTTTGGGCAATTTCGGGGCCATTTGGATTGCACTAGCGGCCCTTTTGCTCATTATCGAAAGATACCGTCAGTCTGGATTGGCCGTCAGCATCGCACTGCTCATTGATTTTGTTGCAGTCAACCTCATCATCAAACCGTTGGTGGGACGCGAAAGGCCCTGTGACGTAACCGTTCCTGAAGACATGCTGCTTGCGTGTTTAAGCGACCACTCTTTTCCATCCGGTCACACAGCGGCCGCCTTTGCTGCAGCGTTTGCCTTGTTTCTTTACCATAAAAGAGCCGGTTCGGCCGCTTTGATCCTTGCCTTTTTAATGGGCTTTTCTCGACTCTACCTCTTTGTGCATTTTCCAAGCGACGTTATCGCCGGCGCACTGTTAGGACTCATTTTCGGCTTCATCGGATATAAATTTGCATTGCGTAGAAACAAAAAAGCTCCGAACACTGGGAACGGAGCTTAGTTGAAAAGCACGCTTTTTAGCTGAAAAGATCTTTCATCTTATCCATGAAACTCTGGTGCTTCGGCGAATGCTTCTCGCCGTGCTTGGAGACTGTTTCATCAAACTGTCGAAGCAAATCTTTTTGCTTTTGCGTCAAATTAACCGGCGTTTCCACAAACACATGGATGTAAAGATCACCCATGTAGCCAGTACGTAGACTCTTGATACCCTTGCCGCGCAGGCGCAAAATCTTACCGCTTTGCGTACCTTCGGGAATGGTAATGCGGGTTTCGCCGTCCAAAACAGGCACATCCACGTCACCGCCCAAAGCCGCTGTGACAAATGAAATCGGCAATTCAACATGAAGGTCATCGCCATCACGTTGGAAAATTTCATGTGGCTTAATACTGATTTCCACGTACAAGTCGCCTGCCGGACCACCGTTGGTGCCGGGCTGACCTTTACCCTGCAAACGCACGCGTTGGCCGGCGTTGATACCAGCAGGAATCTTCACTTCAAGCGTCTTCATGACTTTCTTGAAGCCTGTACCGTCGCAGTTGGGGCAGGGATCAGAAATCACCGTACCGGATCCATGGCAGTAGGGACACGTCTGCTGAACAGAGAAAAAGCCCTGTTTAGCATAAACGACACCGGTACCGTTACAGTGCGGACAAGTCGTGGGCTTAGCTTTGGAGCGACTGCCCGTTCCATCACAAACGTCACATTTTTCCCAAACAGGAACACGGATTTCAGCTGTGTAGCCCTTGGCCGCCTGCTCAAGCGTAATTTCAAGGTCGTAGCGTAAATCCACTCCCTTGGTAGCTCGAGGGCCACTTTGTTGGCGACGACCACTCATGCCTTGGCCGAAAAATTCACTGAAAATGTCGCCCAAGTCGCCCATGTTGCTGAAACCACCCGCGAAACCTTCAGGGCCAAAACCACCGAAGCCGCCGGGACCACCGGCTCCGCCGTTCACGCCGGCTTTACCGAATCGGTCATAAGCGGCACGCTTTTGTTCATCACCCAAAACCTCGTAGGCTTCACCGATTTCCTTAAACTTCGCTTCGGCCTCTTTATCCCCATTGTTGCGGTCGGGGTGATACTTCATGGCCAGACGACGATAAGCTTTTTTAATTTCGGCTGCGCTTGCGCTTTTATCTACACCCAATACTTCGTAATAGTCACGATCGCTCATTATTTTTCTATCCTTGCGATAAAGCGATAGGTTCAAGCCCCGATGTCACCGACACCGCCGATCTTGAACCTCGCTCATGAGACCCCTGTTCGGTACGAGTTTGGGGGCTTGAGCCCCCAAATTCTCACGGATTATTTTTCCTTGGCGTCCACATCAACCACATCATCGTCGGCCTTCTTGGCTTCTTGTTGCGGTTGAGCTTGCTGAGCTTGTTGAGCCTGAGCGTTCAACTTTTCGCCGATCTTTTGAGCGGCTGTCATCAAACGTTCCACAGCTGCATCAATGGCGGCCTTGTCTTCACCACGGATGGCTTCTTCAACCTTCTTGATACCGTCTTCGCAAGCCATGCGGTCAGAAGCTTCAACCTTGTCGCCCAAATCCTTCAAAGTCTTTTGGACTTGGTGGATGGAGGCATCGGCAATATTGCGCGATTGAGCCAATTCAAAGCGCTTGTGGTCTTCGGCCTTGTTGGCTTCGGCGTCGTTGACCATGCGTTGAATTTCATCTTCGCTCAAACCGGAGCTGGCTTTAATCGTGATGTTGTTTTCCTTGCCGGTGGCCTTATCCTTAGCGGAAACGTGCAAAATACCGTTGGCGTCAATATCAAAGGTCACTTCGATTTGCGGCAAACCACGGGGAGCCGGAGCAATGCCTTCGAGATTAAATTCACCCAAAAGCTTGTTGCTGGCGGCCATTTCACGTTCGCCTTGGTAAACCTTAATGGTCACGGCCGGTTGATTATCTTCCGCGGTCGAGAACACTTGAGTGTGCTTGGTCGGAATCGTCGTGTTGCGCTTAATCATGGAGGTCATCACACCGCCCAAGGTTTCAATACCCAGGGTCAACGGCGTCACGTCCAAAAGCAACACGTCATGACGTTCACCGGTCAAAACAGAACCTTGAATAGCAGCGCCGATTGCCACGGCTTCATCAGGGTTAACGTCCTTACGCGGTTCTTGACCGAAGAATTCACGAACCGTTTCCTGAACCTTCGGCATACGGGATTGACCGCCGACCAAAATTACGTCCGTAATTTCGCTCTTGGAGCAACCGGCATCAGCCAAAGCCTTGCGGCACGGTTCAATCGTACGAGCGATCAAGTCCTCAACCATGCTTTCAAACTTAGCGCGGGTCAAATTGACGTTCAAGTGCTTCGGACCCGTTGCATCGGCCGTGATGTACGGCAAGTTGATTTCCGTTTCCTGTCGGCTGGACAATTCAATCTTGGCCTTTTCAGCAGCGTCCTTCAAACGTTGCAAGGCGATAATGTCCTTGCTCAAATCAACGCCAGTGTCTTTCTTGAATTCAGAAATCAAATAATCAACGATGCGTTGGTCGAAGTCTTCGCCGCCCAAGAACGTATCACCGTTGGTGGAAAGCACTTCAAATTGCTTGTCACCGTCAACATCAGCCAAGTCAATGATGGAGATATCGAACGTACCACCACCCAAGTCATACACAGCGATCTTCTTATCACCCTTACCGGCCTTATCAAGACCGAAAGCCAAAGCGGCAGCCGTCGGTTCGTTGATGATACGCTTGACTTCCAAACCGGCGATACGACCGGCATCCTTCGTTGCTTGACGTTGACTGTCATTAAAGTAGGCAGGCACCGTGATCACAGCTTCCGTTACCGTTTCACCGAGATAGTCTTCAGCGGTTTGCTTCATCTTACGGAGCACTTCAGCGGAGACCTGTTGCGGAGCAAGCTTCTTGCCATCCAACACGCTCACCCAAGCATCACCGTTTTCTGCACGAGAAATAGAGAACGGCATCAAGGTAATATCACGTTGAACTTCCGCGTCATCGAAACGACGACCAATCAAACGCTTAACAGCGAACAAGGTATTCTTCGGATTGGTCACAGCCTGACGCTTGGCGGTGGCACCCACCAACACTTCGCCGTTGTCCATGTAAGCAACGATGGACGGCGTCGTACGTGCGCCTTCACTGTTTTCAATCACGTGAATCTTGTCACCTTCCATGACGGCTACGGCAGAGTTCGTCGTACCCAAGTCAATACCAATAATCTTTGCCATTTTTAAATTCCTTCGTTTAAAACTCTCAAATTCTTTACTTCGGCGGGAACATCTAATTGTGTTTCCCGACGCTCTACCCCCAATATGGGGATGAGGCTGAAACTTTCAAGGGGTTCACTTACAAATAATTGCACTCTCAAAAGTTTCTTATATAATTCAAAGTGTTATTGAACAACGCTAACCATGGCGGCGCGTAAAACACGTTCACTGATCAGCCAACCGCGTTGGAAAACTTGAGCAACTTGACCGCTCGTTTGACCTTCCTGAGCCGGCACCATGGCGATTGCCTGATGACGCGTCGGATCGAACTTCTCGCCGACGGGATTAATTTCCGTCATGCCGCTTTTTTCCATCGCTTGAACAAACTGACGATAGGTAGCCTGAACACCTTGCATCACGGGATCTTCCGGATCCTTACTCAGTTCCAGAGCCTTTTCCAAGCTATCGAGCACGGGCAAGAGGTTTTTAGCGAATTTCTCAACGCCGAACTTATGCGCCTTTTCCACAGCATCCTCGGCACGACGGCGAGCATTTTCAGCTTCGGCCAACGCGCGAAGATAAAGATCCTGCAACTTGGCATTTTCTTCTTTGGCTGCAGTTAAAAGTTCTTCAACGGAAGGCTCTTCTGCTGTTTGTTGTTCCTGAACGGGCTCGGTTTGTTGAGCCTGGGCTTCAGGTTGGGTAGCTTCTTCAACTTTTTGTTCAGGTTGAGTCTGCTCGGCAGCGGTTTGCGACTGATTTTGATCTTTCACTTCCGTGTCTTTGGTCGTTTCTTCTTGCATGGATTCTTTCTCCGAAACGGGTAATAACTTAGATAATCCCAATATGGGGACGATTCGGAAAAATTCAAGTCGATAATAAAATGGGCATAAATTTCCCAAAATAACCAGGAAGGATCCTCATCGCAAGAAAGCATTCTCGGGCATAATGAGCCAATAAGCTCACAACACAGGTGACTAATAATGGATATTCGCGTTCTTCGTTATTTCCTAGCTGCAGCGGAACAACAAAGTATTTCAGGCGCCGCACAAAAACTGCATGTCACTCAGCCAACCTTATCGCGTCAGTTTATGGAACTTGAAGAAGAACTGGGCCATACCTTATTTGTTCGTACCAATCGCAAACTTCATTTGACAGAGAAAGGCAAACTATTTTACGAACGCGCCCAAGCCATCGTCAGTCTTTTTGACCGCACTAAAGCTGAAATCCGTTCGGACGATGAAATGACCGGAGAAATTCGTATTGCCTCCGGTGAAACTCCGGCATTAAGTAGTCTTGCCCGAGCTATCGCCCGATTACAAAAAGAGGCCCCAAAAGTTCGTTTTCACATCACAAGCGGCGCTGAAGCACAAGTGAAATCCGAATTACATTCCGGGCTTACCGATTTCGGTGTTTTTGTAGGTATCGCCGATACATTGGGCTACAGCGCAATCAAGTTCAAACAAAAGGATGTCTGGGGACTGCTCACACGCGTTGACGGTCCTTTTGCCGGAAAAAAACACATTGAAGCCTCTGATTTGATCGGTCAACCTTTACTTTGTTCCGAGCAGTCGTATCGTCGAAACGAATTTGACGGCTGGCTCAATGACTTGCGAGCGGACTTAAATATCGTCGGAACCTTCAACCTTCTCTACAACGCCTATGTACTGGCAACCGCCGGTGTTGGCCACGTTCTTGCATTAGATGGAATCATCAATCCAACAGCGGCATCCGGTCTGGTTTGGCTACCCTTATATCCTCGCTTGGAATGCGACATTGTGATTGCATGGAATCATTCCCGAAACCTTAGCCCCGCCTCTAAGAGACTGATTGCCTTGTTAAAAGAAGAGGAAGCGAAAATTTAATTTCCTTTTCTTTCGAATGACTGGGGAATTTAATAATTTATGCCTTATAGGCATGGCAAGCAATAAAAACAAAGTATTTGTTATTGAATAGTCTTTTTCATAGACTTTTTCTTGATAGACGAGATCTGTCAGATTGCCAATTTTCGCTTTAACGGAGAGTGATCATGAACGTGAAAAAGACTATAGGAAAGACCTCCCTATCCATTGGCTTAGCCTGTGCTGTCACGGCCTATGCGGCAGTACCTGCCGTAAATGTTGAACCTTCCCCCATCAAAGCTGAACCGCTGAAGCTTGAGCAAAAATGGGACAAGGTCTTTAAACAAAGCCCTAAAGTCAATCATTCCAAAGTGACTTTCGTGAATCGTTACGGCATCACCTTGGCGGCCGATCTCTACGTCCCCAAAAATTCCAGTGGTCAATTACCAGCTATCGCAGTAAGCGGTCCGTTTGGCGCCGTCAAGGAACAGTCTTCAGGCCTCTACGCTCAAACATTGGCTGAACGCGGCTTTTTGACCATCGCATTTGATCCGTCCTTTACCGGTGAAAGTTCCGGCAGTCCCCGTTATGTAGCATCACCGGACATTAACACGGAAGATTTCAGCGCCGCGGTAGATTATTTAAGTACACGTGAAGACGTTGATCCTAATCGAATCGGGATTTTAGGAATTTGTGGTTGGGGCGGTATGGCAATTAACGCCGCCGCGATGGATACCCGCATTAAGGCGACAGTGGCCTCCACCATGTACGACATGACTCGCGTTAATGCCAAGGGATATTTTGACTCGATGGATGAGAATGCCCGCTATGAATTGCGTGAAAAACTTAACCAACAACGGACAAGCGACTACAAAAACGGCTACTACGCTTTAGCGGGTGGTGTAGTCGATCCACTTCCGGCCGATGCTCCACAATTTGTAAAGGACTACTACGCTTACTATAAAACCGAACGTGGCTACCACCCCCGTTCATTGAATTCCAATCGAGGCTGGAATGTCACCTCGTCACTGTCATTTATGACAATGCCGATTTTGAGTTACGCCGGTGAGATTCGTAACGCTGTCATGATTGTTCATGGCGAAAAAGCACACTCACGTTATTTTGGTGAAGACGCTTTTAAACTCCTCAAAGGGGACAATAAAGAACTGGTTATCGTGCCGGGAGCCAGTCACACGGATCTTTATGATCAAATGGACAAGATTCCGTTTGACAAAATTGAAGTGTTTTATAAAACATATTTGAAGTAGTCTCGCACAAATAGGTATTTCAGAAGCCAATAGCCGACTGACTGTTGGCTTCTTTTCTTTTTAGCGTTTTTTGCTCTTCAGAGTAGAAATGGATTCAAGAATCAATTTCTCATAACAATCCAGTGCGTTAGCATCATCATTGAGGCACGGCAAAAGATTGAAGTGCTCGCCTCCTAATGAAAGGAAATGATTCTTGAGTTCAATGCCGATTTCTTCGAGCGTTTCCAAACAATCAACACTAAAGGATAAGCAGACGACATCTATTGATCGTACGCCTTGATGAACCAGCGACTCAACGTGTCCGGTCAGATAAGGCTGAAGCCAATGATCGTTACCAAAACGTGACTGGTAGGCAATGGAATAATCCCCGCCTTTTAATTGCAACTTTGCCGCAATGCTTTGCGCTGTCTCACGGCACTGTTTTTCATAGGGGCTGCCTTTTTGAATGCTTTTGACAGGAATGCCGTGAAAACTCATCACAAGGTGAGCTCCCGGCGTGCGATTTGACTGAATTTTCGCGGCCAAAGCCTCAATAAAATCGGCTCGGTTATAAAAAGGACGAATCCAATCCCAATGAATATCTTTCAATTCCCCTTTAAGTTCCCTGACTCCATCAAGAGCTGACTCCGTCGTTTGTGTGGCGTACTGGGCAAACATAGGAAAGAAAATAAAATGATCGATTCCGTCTTTTTTTAGACGGGCAACCGTTTGTTCAACCGAAGGAGAACCCACCTTCATAGCCATGGCAACGACAATATCATCAGGCAGACGGTCGTTAAGAGCCTCGACAATCTTTTGCGTATAAACAATCAAGGGGGAACCATCAGGCATCCATATTTTTCTATAACGTTGAGCACTTTTGGCCGGGCGGGTTCGAAGAATGATTCCTCTGAGTATGGGTTGCCAAATCCAAGATGGTAGTTCAATAATGCGTGGATCCGATAAAAATTCTTTTAAATATGTACGCAAAGCCGCCTCAGTCGGCGCCGCGGGCGATCCGGTATTCATCAAAATGACGGCAGTTTTGTCAGACATATGGAAAATGATTCTCAAAAAAACAGACCGAAGGTTAGCACATAAGCAGAATCTCTTGACAGCCTAAAAATAGTCAAACACAAAAAATCTTCCGGAAAGAAAATACTTCCGCCTAAGACTCAAAAGCCAGGTAACATATCGGAAGTCCCAATTCTCAAGAAGTTTGAAACCATGATTAAAACTTTTGTTTCCACCACTCTTTTAGCTCTATCAATAGCAACCACGCCCACTTATGCTTCCGACTCGTTTTTTGGCGCTATTAAAGACGCAGGTCGAAGTATTGGTCACGCGACTCGTGATATCACCCGTGAAATTGGTCATACAACTCGTGATACCACAAAAGAAATTGGACACGCTTTTAAAATAGGAAGTTCTGACGAAAACGACAGCGACAAAAAGAAAAACAAAAATCCTAAAAAATAAGTTGAAAGGAAATTGTTATGTCTAAGGCTGCCATTGTCAGTTTTTCAGGTGGGCAAGATTCAACCACATGTCTTTTTTGGGCATTGCAAAATTATGATCGTGTCGAAACCGTCGGCTTCAATTATGGCCAGAAAAACAATGTGGAATTGATTTGCCGAAAAGAAATTCTCCAAAAAATTCAGACTCAATTTCCTAACTTTGCCTGCCGCCTTGGCCCTGACCTTGTCATTGATGCCAGTACCTTCGGTCAGGTCTCCAGCAGTGCTTTAACTGGATCGGGCGAAGCCATCGTCTCCGAAGGAAAGCGCGGGTTACCCTCTTCTTTTGTGCCGGCCAGAAACCTAATGTTCATGACCTACATCGGCGCCAGAGCCTACTTGCGAGATATCCACACCATTATCACAGGTGTGGGCCAGGCTGATTTTTCAGGCTATCCGGATTGCCGCCGCAACACAATGGATGCCATGCAAAAAGCTCTCTCGCTGGGAATGGATTGGCCCATCGAAATTGTAACGCCATTGATGTACAGAACAAAGGCGCAGACGTGGGAACTGGCTCACGAAGTGGGTGGCGATGAGCTCGTTGACTTCATCGTGAAAGAAACTCATACCTGCTACGAAGGTGACAGGGAGCACTTTCATGTCTGGGGATACGGCTGCGGTCACTGTCCGGCATGCCTATTACGAGAAAAAGGTTTCGAAGAATACCAACAAAAGATAGCCCAATAGTCGAAAACCTCCGATGCCGGAGGTTTTCTAAACTTAACTTAGAACTTAGGATGTGCGACCAAACGAGGTCTCAAATAACGAATAACCATCCCGGCTAAAAGTGACATCCAGAACTTACCCAACACTTGACCGGTAATAAATTCGATACTGCCGAAAGCGAGCGAAAGGAAAATGGCGCTATCAATAACAGAACCCACCAGCCCCGCCATGACAACCGAGAAAGCCGGGAAGCGTTTTCTCATCGGCGTGTAGACCGCAAAGTCGGCCAATTCAGAAAAACAGAAGGCAGCTGCGGAGGCAATCACTAAAGAGGGGGCGGCAAAAAGCGCCGATAGCGCTGTGCCCACGGCAATCGCCAAAAGAGAAAAGGGAGCACCAAGAAAGGCCTGTACGCCATTTCTTAAAACCAGGGCGGCCCCTGCAATCATGACCGCAGAAGGCGCCATCAGCCCCGGCCAAACAGGAATTAAACACGGACCGTTGGTCTCGCAAACCAAACCGACATTGACAACGACCCAATTACTCAAAGGAATCGTCAGAATAAAAAGCGTTAATGCAACAAGGCCGCAAAGCGTATCCTTGCTGAGCCACTTATGGGACATAAGAGCCTCCGTTTACAGACGGAACCGCAGACCCGGTAGAACAAACCGACGCGGCAACGTTTTTATTAAAAATTAAAGAGCGTATTTTAGCTAAATTCGAAAAAGAGAAAAAGCCCCGCATTGAGCGGTGTTCATTGACCAAAAATGATGTCCACCCGACGATTGAGTTTTCTTCCGGCTTCGGTCGTGTTGTCAAACTTCTCTGACTCACCGCCGCCCATTACAGCCATTCGGTGATCCTCGACTCCTTTGGAAACAAGGTAATCTTTGACAACCTTTGCCCGCTGCAAACCAAGACGCTTATTAAAAGCCGCATCGCCCTCTGTATCGGTCCAGCCCAAAATCAACATGGATTCGTCCTTTGGACGTTGCGCGATCACTTCCATCACCTGGTCCAGCACTGCAATGGCTTTTTTATCCAACGTGGTTGACTTTTTAACAAAAGGAATCCCGGCGACTTCCAGATCCTCTTGGGATGAGCAATTACGGTACACATTGCCCTCTACCATGGCATTGAATTTTTGACGATCGGCCATCATGTCGGCAACCGTCGCCATCGTCGAACAGGCGTTGACTCGGCGCAAACGGGTTATGACCTCTTTTTCAGAGTCCGTCTGAGCCAATGAAATCAGATGCACACAACTTTTCGGATTATTCTGATAAAACGTTTGCAAAACCTTGGCCGGATCATGGGAACCCTTGTCTATATCACCGTCTGTGATGACAAAAAGCGTGGTCGGTTCTTTGCGTTTACGAGCAAAATAGTCCAACACCTTTTTATCGAAATTGTTCAACGATTGAGTCGAAGCGGAGATTTTGACTTCGGAGAGCGACTTTGAAAAGGCTTCGCCCGTACGCTTTTGCGTCTTAAGGACCTGGCTTGAAGGCATAAATGTGGCTAGCCCCGTCACCATTTCTTCGGTGGGATTAATTTTTTCGGCCGCCATCTTAACAAACTGCTGAGCGTAAGCGAGTTTTGTCGACTGATTTCCCCAAAGAGCCGCCTCTTTTTCATCATTAACAAACTGAGGCCGCGCGTAGCTCTCACCCATTGAGGAAGACGCATCGATTGCGAATTCAACCGCGGCCGCTCGCGCTCCGCAAAGGCTTGCTGCAACCGATGAGGACACACAGAAAACCCCAAGAACCAAACTACAGACTAAAGAAAGTCGCTTATCCATGTGTTGTCTCCTCTCTGTCAATAGTCAGACTATAGCAGGCTCTTCTTTAGAGGAAAAACCGTTCACCGCCTTTCTAAGAAGAATCGGAAGATTCGTTTAGGCAGATAATCAATTTTGCCGGGAGGATTGCCCGTCGGGAATCCCACATGTCCTCCTTCTTCGGGTTGATCCAGCCAAACATTATCTGAAACATCAGATAGTGTTGGCAAAGCCCATTGCGGCATGAAAGGATCGTTTTTAGCGTTTAAGAGCAACAGCGGAACCTGCACATACTTTAACCATGGTTTGGCAGAAGCCTTCGTCCAATAATCCATGGCACTCTTGAAGCCATGAACAGGCGCCGTATAAAGAGAGTCAAAGTCATAGAAATTTTTGCACTTTTTGATGGCCTCCACATCAACCATCTCGCGCATCTGCGGCATTAACTCACACTTTTTGATCACTTTCGGTATCAGCGTATCCAAAAACATTTTGGAATACAGACGATTAAAACCAAAGCGCAAGAGATTGCTGCCCGCCACTAAATCCACCGGCGCCCCCACAGAAACGGCCGCCGTGAGAAGTCCTTTGGCGGTTTGCGCGCGTTTGCCGCAAAAAAGCGCCAACTGATTGCCACCCAAGGAAACTCCCACCGCGTAAATCGGCGCCTTCGGATAACGAGAACGCACCGTCTCCAACACCCACTGAACCTGATCGATGTCGCCAGCGTGGTAAGTCTTAATGCTGCGGTTTAATTCTCCCGAACAACTTCTAAAAAGCGACACGCATCCGCGCCAACCGTGCTTAACCGTCTCGTGCATAAGCGCCAAAGCGTAGTGGCTATGAGAGCTTCCCTCCAAACCGTGGAAATGCACAACAATCGGAGCGGCCGGATCGGCCACTTCAGGCGTGGCCCAATCGATATCCGTAAAGTCACCGTCGGGCGTATCCCAGCGCTCGCGGCGATAGGTTACTTCGGGCTTTTTGCAGACCTTGGCCGCAAATATCGTTTGAATCTGAGCACCGGCAAGCCACCGAGGCGCCTTGTAGTCAGGCGTTACCAAAGGCATCAGTTATTCTCCACTCGCACGCTTGGCATCTTAAGCGACATATCTTTAGCGGTTTTAGCAATCGCCGCGGCCGCCTTTAAAGCAATTTCGCGATAGATTTTGCCGGCCATTGATTCCGGAGACGACACGACTGTCGGCGCACCGGAATCGGCTTCTTCCCGAATCTTGGCATCAAGAGGCAGTTGGCCGAGAACATCCACGTGATAGGTATCACTTAAACGCTTGGCGCCGCCTTCTCCAAAAATATGCTCGGCGTGGCCGCATTCCGGGCAAACGAAAATAGACATGTTTTCAACGACTCCCAGAATGGGCACATTGACCTTCTGGAACATCCGCAAACCTTTCTTTGCGTCCAAAAGCGCAATATCCTGGGGCGTTGTTACCACAATAGCCCCCGTGACCGGAACCGTTTGCGATAGCGTCAATTGAATGTCACCGGTGCCCGGCGGCATGTCAATAACCAAGTAATCCAAATCATGCCAATTCGTTTGCGTTAAAAGCTGAGTCAGTGCTTGAGCAACCAACGGACCACGCCAGATCATCGGCTCATCCGGATCAATCAAAAATCCGATGGAATTGACTTCAAGACCCAATGTTTCGATCGGGTTCATGTTTTGACCGTCGTTTGTCATTGGGCGGCCAAGGGCACCCAACATCATCGGTTGACTGGGACCATAAATATCGGCATCCAAAACACCTACTCGAGCCCCTTCGGCTGACAGGGCTAACGCTAAATTAGCCGCCACTGTGCTTTTGCCGACGCCGCCCTTGCCGCTTGAAACAGCAATGATGTTTTTAACATTAGGCAGTACTTTCAAAGTGCGTTGAACCGCATGGGCAATAATTTTTTGTTCGACCGTCACTTGAACCTGAATGCCCGCCTTTTGAAAAGCGTCCTGAAGCTTCAGCTCGATATCTTTTTTAACAGATTTGGCCGGATACCCCAATTGAATCGTAACGGCTTGCGCATCATCACTGATCTTTGCCATCCGAGCGCTCACATAGTCCGTATTCATCCAGGGATCCGTCACGGAACTCAATACCTGCAGTATTTCTTCTCTCTTAGTCACTTTTTTGTACTCCGTTTTCAAGCATTAGTCGTATTGTGCGAGTTTTCTTGCCTAAGCTCAAGAGCAATAAGAGAATTTCACGTGGCTTTGCTAAAATATTGACCTCTTTGTTTCTCTTCCCGCCTATTTTTCGGGACATTTCATCATGCAAAAACGCCAAATATTCGTTACGACTGCTCTTCCCTATGCCAATGGGCATTTCCATATCGGCCATATCATGGAATACATTCAGGCCGACATTTGGGTGCGCACTCAGCGAATGTATGGACATACCGTTCATTTTGTCGGTGCCGATGATACGCACGGCGCCCCGATGATGATTGCCGCCCAAAAAGAAGGGATCACTCCTCAAGAGTTTGTTGCCCGAATTGCAGCCGGCCGCAAAGCCTACCTGGATGGTTTCCATATTAAGTTTGACCATTGGTACTCGACCGACAGCGAAGAAAATGTCATGCTTTCGCAAGACATCTATAAGCGCCTCAAAGCTGCCGGGTTAATTTATACAAAGGACATTGAACAATTCTATGATCCGGTCAAAGGCATGTTCCTGGCTGACCGCTTCATCAAGGGCACCTGCCCGCGTTGCGGCGCTGATGACCAATACGGTGACAACTGCGAAAAGTGCGGCGCCGTCTATTCGCCCACTGAACTGATCAACCCCTTCTCAGCCTTGTCCGGTGCCAAACCTGAATTGCGCAAATCCACGCACTACTTCTTTAAGCTTTCCGATCCCGCCTGCGTAACGTTCTTGCGCGATTGGGTCAACGGCAAAGGCAAGAGCGGTGCAGACCGCGTACAAGCGGAAATCCGTGCCAAAGATGAAGAATGGCTCGGAGAGGGCAAATTGGGCGACTGGGACATTTCCCGTGATGAACCCTACTTCGGTATTCCTATTCCCGATGCTCCCGGTAAATATTTCTACGTCTGGCTTGACGCTCCGGTGGGTTACTACGCCAGTCTCATGAACTATGCGAAGAAGATCGGTTTTGACTTCTGGAAGTTCTTGGATGATGAGAAAACGGAACAAATTCACTTCATCGGCAAAGACATTGTGTACTTCCACACACTTTTCTGGCCTGCCATGCTGCACTTTGCCGGTCAACCGTATCGTGTTCCCGATAATGTTTTCGTTCACGGCTTCATGACCGTTGACGGCCGCAAGATGAGTAAGAGCCGCGGTACCGGCATTAGCCCCATGAAGTACCTTGAACTCGGCATGAACGCCGAATGGCTGCGCTACTACCTTGCCGCCAAGATGGGTCCGACCAATGACGACGTTGATTTCAGCAAGAGCGATTTCATGGCTCGCGTGAACTCTGACTTGATCGGCAAGTACATCAACATTGCCAGCCGCGCTGCCGGCTTTATCGTCAAGCGTTTTAACGCTCGTGTTGACGATCGCATGGCCGACCACACGATTATTAAGGTCATGCGCAATGCGGTTGAAGGCATCGCCATGCTCTACAACCAACGCGAATACTCACGCGCGCTTCGTGGCATTATGTCCATGACGGACACGATCAATGAGTACATCGACCGCGAAAAGCCCTGGGAATTAGCAAAGTCTGAAGAACAAGCTGACAAATTGCACGAAGTCTGCTCCGTGGCCCTTGAAGCATTCCGACTCTTAACGCTTATGCTCAAGCCCGTATTGCCCGCCACGGCCGCCAAAGTTGAAGAATTCCTCAATTGCGGCGAACTTACTTGGGAAAGTGCTCTGCGTCCCTTGACCTCTGATGTGCAGATCAAGCCCTTCAAACATTTGATGCAGCGCTGCGACATCAAGCAATTGGATGCCCTGATTCCTCCGGTTGCTGAAGTTACCAAACCGGTGGCGCCTTGCGGTGAAGAAATTGCTCCTGAAGTCACGATTAATGATTTTGCCAAATTGGATATGCGTGTAGCCAAGATCGTCAAGTGTGAAAAGGTGGAAGGCTCCACGAAACTTTTGCGCTTAACGGTCGATATCGGAGAAGGCAAGACCCGCAATATCTTCTCCGGCATCCAAGCTTGGTACAAGCCCGAGGACTTGGAAGGCAAACTCACGGTGGTCATTGCTAATCTTGCTCCGCGCAAGATGCGCTTTGGAGTCAGCGAAGGTATGCTTTTGTCGGCAAGCGGCGCCGATGATAAAGACGGACTCTTTATCCTTGAACCGCAAACGGGAGCCAAACCCGGCATGAGACTTCGTTAATCGAAAGTTCTCAAGAAGACTAAAAAACAGTTGGCCCACAAGCCAACTGTTTTTACAATAACCGATAACAACAATATTAACTTCTCTCTTTCTCGTAAAAAAATGAGCTTCGCTCAAGCCTTTAAAAATTTTAGGGATCATATTCCCTTGGAACCTTTCCATCCGGTCAGTTTCGATTTGATCGGACACTACAATGCCAGAAGTTTGTCTCGAGACATCAGCTCCGGTCTGACTGTCGGCATGGTTGCTCTGCCTTTGGCCATGGCTTTTGCCATTGCTTCCGGCGTGACGCCTGAAGCAGGCATTTACACATCCATCATTGCCGGCTTTTTGATTGCCATCCTGGGTGGTTGTCGGGTTCAAATCGGCGGACCGGCCGGCGCCTTCATTGTGATTATCTACGGCATCATCGCCAACTACGGTTTGGCCAATCTCATGATTGCCACCATCGGCAGCGGCATACTGCTCTTTCTCATGGGGTTGCTGAAAATCGGCAGCTTTATCCGTTTTATTCCTATCTCCATTGTGATCGGTTTCACAAACGGTATCGCCGTGCTTATTGCCTTATCACAGGTGAAAGACTTTTTAGGCCTAAGCATTGACAAGATGCCCGCTGACTTTTTCGGTCAGATGGGGGCCATTGCCGCTCATATCGGAACCGTCAATTTTTACGCCTTGGGCATCGCTCTCGTTTCCTTTGCCATCGTTCGCTTCTGGCCCAAAGATACATCAAGCCGCACGGCTCAATGGAAGCGTTGGGTCGCTAAGATCCCCGGCACCGTGATCGTTTTGATCGTCTCAACGATTGCCGTGAGCTCCTTGGGATTACCTGTGGAAACAATCGGCAGTAAATTCGGCGGCATTCCCCAAACGCTGCCCTCCATTCAAGTTCCCGATTTTGACTGGGAAAACATTCGCCATTTGGTCGGTCCCATGGTCACGATCGCACTGCTTGGTGCCATTGAATCGCTTTTATGCGCCCGCGTTGCCGACACGCTCACCGATGACAGACACAACCCCAATCAGGAACTGATGGGGCAAGGCATTGCCAATTTGGTAGTACCCTTTTTCGGCGGTATTCCGGCCACCGGTACCATCGCCCGTACGGTCACCAACATTAAAAGCGGCGCCGTCTCCCCGATTTCCGGTGTTGTTCATGCGATTACTCTTTTAGTTGTTATTTTGGCTGCCGCCCCCCTGGCATCCAATATTCCGCTTGCCGCGCTTTCTGCCATCTTGCTTAATGTCGCGAGCAATATGGGCAACTGGGCGGAATTCAAACGCCTGCGCCGCATGACGATGTCTTACAAGGTAACACTTATTGCCACTTTCCTTCTGACGGTTATTTTTGACTTGACCGTTGCCGTGGAAGTGGGCCTCGTGATCTCGTGCCTATTCTTTATCTATCGCATGAATACTCTCACAAGCGTGACCCAAATGACCCTTGCCGCGGATACCCCGGAAGGCATTGAAGCATGGCGTCTGCAAGGTTCGCTCTTTTTCGGTTCTGTCTCCAAACTTTCCTATATGACCGATCCGAAGCGAATCACGGCGAGAAACGCCAATAAAGTGGTGATTTTGAATTGCACGGCGCTCATGAACATTGATAATTCGGCAATGGACATTATCTCGACCTACATGAGAGCGCTGAAACGCCGCAACTTTGAGCTCATCATTTGCGGCGCAACCGGTCACACCCTCCATCAATTGGAAAGAACCGGTATCGCGCAAGCGCTTGGGAAAAACATGGTGGATACAATGTTTGACGCCGAGCGCCTCGCCCGAGAACTCTTAAGAAACATCCCCTAAAACCGCTATTCGGCTGACTGACCTCAGCCGAATATTTTTTGGAGAAATTGTGATCAAATTGAAAACCGTAGCCTTGGCGGCTATAAGCGGTTTGATGGCTAGTGGTGCTTGCGCTCAAGCCCCCGTCGCCCAAACCGAAAGCATGAAAGTAGAAGTCACCGAACATCAAATCGATGAAATCGGTGGTGTTATTTACTCTCAAATCCAATCCCGCCGATCAAACCGAGCGATGCGTATGACACTTCTTGTGCCAAGAACGAGCGAGAAAAAACCGGCCATTATTTATTTTCCCGGGGGCGGATTCACCACAACAGACTACGAAAAATTTATTGAGATGCGTTTCGCTTTAGCCAAAGCCGGTTTTGTGGTGGCCGCGGCGGAATATCGGGTTGTCCCAAACAAATTCCCGGCTATCTTAGAAGACGGGAAATCCGCTGTGCGGTTTTTAAAGGCTCATGCGAATGCTTATGGCATTGATGCATCCAAAATCGGCGTATTGGGTGACTCAGCCGGAGGGTACCTGTCTCAGATGGTCGCCGTCACTGGCAACGAAAAGCAATTTGACAAGGGCGACAATCTTCACGTCGATTCAACTGTTCAAGCCGCCGCGACACTTTACGGCATATCCGATCTTCGCAACATCGGCGCTGGGTTTGACGAAGCCATTCAAAAAGTTCACCAATCCCCGGCTGTAACGGAAGCCCTATTAGTCAATGGTGTGGCCTTCAACGAATACCCCGGTGCGAGCATCTTGTCTGATAGCGATAAGGCACTGGCAGCGAGTTCTTTGGGGCACATTAAAAAGAACTTACCGCCTTTTTTGATCATGCACGGAACGGAAGATAAACTTGTCTCGCCGGTTCAAAGTGAACAACTTTATGAAGCCCTAAAGCAAAACGGCAATCGAGTCACCTACGTTAAAGTAGAAGGGGCTGCTCACGGTGATACCGTTTGGTTTCAAAAACCGATTATTGATAAAGTTGTCACTTGGTTTAAAGACAATTTGAAATAGGACAACCTATGCGCATTGAAGAAAAACTCAAGGCAATGGGACTTGAATTGCCTCCCGTTGCTGATCCGGCCGGTCTGTATGTTTACACCAGACGAGTCGGTAATCTTGTCTACGTCTCGGGACAAACACCTGATATCAACAGCGTTCTTCAAATCAAGGGCGTTGTCGGCGAAACATTAAGTCTTGAGGAAGGCAAAAAAGCCGCTAAGTTAAGCGCTCTCAATGTCCTTTCTGTTCTTAAGCGCGAACTCGGAGACCTTGACCGCGTCAAACAATTTGTCCATTTGACCGGTTTTGTTCGATGCGCCAAAGACTTTGAGGATCACCCCCAAGTCATCAACGGCGCCTCCGAGCTTTTCCGCGATCTTTATGGAGAGGCTGGTGTTGGCACTCGAATCGCGCTTGGGGCCTATGAATTGCCCGAAGGCGCTGCCACGGAAATCACCGCCATTGTTGAAGTGACAGACTAGAAAGTCCGAATAAAAGTCCCCACTTCCTCTACAAAGAATTGGGGACTTTTTTTGCTCAATTTCAATTAAAGCATTGCGATCACGCGATCAATATTTTCTTCCGGAGTTGCCCAGCTCGTGCAGAATCGGACCGCTGTATGAGTGTCGTCAACTTTGCACCAATGAGACAGCTGAACTTCCTTTTCCAACTCGGCTAATTTTCCATTATCCAAAATGACAAACTGCTGATTGGACGGACTTTCCGAATAAAAACGATAGCCCTTATCCTGAAGAGCCTTCTTTAACTTCATCGCCATCTCAACGGCGTGACGACTGATTTCAAAATAGAGATTATCGGTAAAAAGCGTATCAAACTGCAGACCCAACAGGCGTCCTTTTGCCAACACTGCCCCACCTTGCTTCATGATGGTGAAAAAGTTCTTTGACAGCTTTGTATTGGTGAAAACAACCGCTTCACCCAACAGAGCGCCCACTTTAGTGCCGCCGATATAAAAGACGTCGGATAAACGTGCGATATCAGCCAAGGTCATATCAGCTCCGTCGCTGGCAAGCGCATAACCCATGCGTGCTCCGTCAATAAATAAGGGCATGGCGTGCTTGCGGCAGACCGCGCTGATGGCTTCCAATTCAGCTAACGAATAGACAGAACCCGTTTCTGTGGCCTGAGAAATATAGACCATGGCCGGAATAACACCATGATCCCATGAAGGAGCCGAAAGCGTATCTTCAATGTAGCGATCCAATTGTGAAGCAACCATTTTCCCATCGTGCGGTTCAATCGTGAGCACCTTGTGGCCGCCCATTTCAATAGCGCCGCCTTCGTGTCCGTTGATATGACCGCTTTCAACGGCAATGACGCCCTCACAGGGACGCAAAATCGAACGGATGACCGTAGAGTTGGTTTGCGTACCACCGATCAGAAGGAAAACCTCAGCGTCCGGTGCCTGACAAGCTTCTTTAATCTTTGCCTTGGCACTTTCACAATAAACGTCAGTGCCATAACCCGGTGTGCTTTCCAAATTGGTTTGAACCATACGTTCAAGAATTTTCGGATGGCACCCTTCCTGATAGTCGCAGGCTAAACGAATCATTTCTTTCTCCTTTCTCGGTCACAGCAAAACCGGCTCCTCAAGAGCGGCCGCGCATTCGTTCACAAGATTGTCACATAAATGTCATCTTTGGGTCATACCTAACTTTTAGACTTCGCCCCAATAACAGAAAGTTATCTCATTAAGGAGTCTTCGGGATGTCCGATACGACCATGGCCTCAAAAATCGAGGTCAAACATTTCAATTTCTACTACGGCGCATTTCACGCGCTAAAAGATATTAATCTTTCAATCGCTGAAAATAAAGTCACGGCTTTTATCGGCCCTTCGGGCTGCGGCAAATCAACTCTCTTGCGCACATTCAACCGCATGTATGAGCTCTATAACGAGCAACGGGCCGAAGGTGAAATTTGGCTCGACGGTGAAAACATTGTCACCAAAACGGAAGGCGTTGACCGTTTGCGCTCCAAAGTCGGTATGGTTTTCCAACGCCCCACGCCTTTTCCGATGTCTATCTATGACAACATCGCTTACGGCGTCCGTTTATTTGAAAAGTTACCCAAATCCGAATTGGATGACCGTATTGAATGGGCTTTGAAAAAGGCCGCCCTCTGGACCGATGTTAAAGATAAACTTCAAGATTCCGGTTTCGCCCTCTCGGGCGGCCAACAACAGCGCCTTTGCATTGCCCGCGCCATTGCGGTCAAACCCGAAGTGTTGCTGCTCGATGAACCGTGCTCTGCCTTGGATCCGATCTCCACAGCCAAGATCGAAGATTTGATCAATGAACTGAAAAAAGAATACACGGTTGTCATCGTCACCCACAGCATGCAGCAAGCCGCCCGTATTTCCGACTTTACCGCTTATATGTATCTCGGCGAACTCATCGAATTCGGAACCACCGAAATGATGTTCACGCACCCGACAAAGAAGGCAACGGAAGATTACATCACAGGTCGCTTCGGTTAAACAGTAAGGAGCAAAAAATGATTATGTCCGCACAAACGCACCTTGTGCACCAATTTGATGAAGATTTAGATGAACTTAAACACCTGCTCTACAGCATGGGCGATCTGGTAACCGAGCAAATCAACAACGCCACCAAAGCCTTTCGCACGGGCGACATTGATTTGGCCCAATCGGTCAAGGACCGCGACGCCGCCATCAACGCCTTAGAAGTCTCCACTGACCGGTGCGCGACGCTTTTGATTGCCAAACATCAGCCCGCGGCCACGGATCTGCGCTTTGTCTTCGGTATTGCCAAAATGGCCACCGACTTTGAACGCATGGGCGATCAGGCTCGTAACATTGCCCGTGCAAGCCGCGATGATATTCCGGAAGAACTGATTGAGGCTCTTGCCAAAACCAACATTGTCGAGTCAACCATCAAGACTGTTAACTTGGCAATGCTCGCATTGAAAAATCTTTCGGAAACGGCCGCTGTCAATACGCTCAGATCCGACGGAGATGTGGACAATGCTTTCAGAGACGGCATTAAGGTGGTGACGGTTTACCTCAAGGAACATCCCGATGACGTTGAAAAAGCACTCGCCTGCCTTGATTTGCTTAAAGCTTATGAACGCTTGGGCGATCATGCCACCAACATCGCCGAGCACGTCATTTTCATTTTGGATGGTGAAGATATCCGACACTTGCGCTTAGACGCATTACCCGAAAATTTGACCAAACTTAGCTAATAAGAGAACAATAAACCTTCGGCAATAGACGAAGGTTTATTTTTTGGTTGTGAAATTCGCCTATCATTACAGAGTTGAAGCTCTTTGGATTTGTTTTTTGAAGAAAGGCTTACCATGACTGAAAGCAGCAACAAAGCAGCCTGTATCTTAATTGTCGAAGATGAAGCCGCCATTCGAACCCTCATTTCTTTTGCCTGCGCCGCCGCTGGCTATGAAGTCAAGTGCGCAGAAAGCGCGATAAAAGCCCAAAGCATTGTTGACAATAATCCGCCCGATTTGGTCTTGCTTGACTATATGTTGCCGGAACTCTCGGGTGTTGATTGGCTGGAAAAACTTCGCGCCAACCCTAAGACCGAACACCTGCCTGTCATTATGCTCACCGCCCGCGGCAGTGAAACCGATCGAGTTAAGGGACTTAATGCCGGCGCAGACGACTACATCGTAAAACCCTTCATGCCCCGCGAACTCATTGCTCGCATTCAAGCGGTTTTGCGCCGTTACCAATTCCAATCACAGACCGGAGAAGAAAACCAAAACGTCGAAGTCGTCTGCGGTCCCCTAACCATGAACGAAGCCAGTTTTGAAGCAAAAGTTGACGGAGAACCTCTCTCGCTTTCAGCCAAAGAATTCAAACTACTGTTGGTTTTTGCTAAAAATCCCGAACGTGTCTACAGCCGTGAAATGCTTCTGTCGCTTGTTTGGGACAATGCCTATGTTGATGAACGAACGGTGGATGTTCATATGCTGAGGTTGCGCAAGCAACTGCAGGGCACCCGAGCGGAAAATCTCCTTCAGACCGTCAGGGGTTTGGGATACCGGGCACATATTCCGGAGCAAAGTTAGCTATATAGAAATCATTATTCAGGGGGATTCGTGATGTCGGCGAAAAACCTGTCACCCAGATCGTTTTGTATATTGGGCTTAATTTGCGTGGCTGTGATTGCCAGTCTGCTTTATATCACTGTCAGTTGGGAAAAGACGCTCTTGGGCACTTCAATCGCCCTTGTCGCTTTAGTCTGCTACATCATCTTCAAAATGAGTGACGGTTGGATGAATTCCGTTGAAGCCGAACAGATGAAAAGCGATCAATCACGCTTTACCGCCAGAATTGACCGCTACCGCCTCTCCCTTTCCGCTTTACCAGAAGGCGTTGTGCTTTTCCGCCAAGGACACACGGTTGAATGGTGCAACCCCGCCGCCGAAAAACATTTAGGCATCAAGTTAACCACGCACTTGGGCATGGCGCTCAATCTCGTTTTTGATAACCCGAAAATTGTTGAATATTTGGAATCGGGCGATTATTCGAAACCAATTGAAATCAAATCCCATGAGCCCGGTCGAATTCTGTTGCTCTTTGCGGTTGTAGCTGACAAGACGCACTTTATTATGGTGACGCGTGACATTACCGAGCAACGACGAATTGATTCAATGAGAAAAGATTTCGTGGCCAATGTCAGCCATGAACTACGTACGCCGCTTACCGTCATCACCGGTTTTCTCGACATGATTCTTCGCGGAAAAGAGCTGGATGAAAAAACGCTTCACGAACACTTGTGCTTAATGCAACAGGAAGCCGAGCGCATGCAAAGTCTCGTCAATGATCTCTTGTCATTGTCTCGACTGGAAAGTAAGGATGAACAAGAGTCCGAGCCACCCGAGGTTGTTAACATGGCCAAGTTGGTTGCGAGTTTAGCAGAAGATGGAGTTGCCTTATCGCGCGGACGCCACACGATTGATACGGATATTTCCTGCAATCAGGCTGTGTTGGGACAAGTTGATGAACTCAGAAGCGCTTGCCTAAATCTTGTCACCAACGCTGTCCGTTACACGCCCGATGGCGGCAAGATTGAAATCAGTTGGCGCTACGATCCCAAAGAAGAGAGCGCTATATTTGCCGTTCAGGACAATGGCATCGGCATTGATGCGGAAGATATTCCTCGGTTAACAGAACGCTTTTACCGTGTGGATAAGAGCCGCTCGCGTGAAAAAGGCGGAACGGGGCTGGGTCTGGCGATTGTTAAGCATGTCGCCATTCGCAACCATTGCCGTCTTGATATTCAATCTGAGCCGGGCAAAGGTTCAACGTTCAGTCTGATTTTCCCGAAAGACTCATTGATTGAATAATTAAGACTTCTAGTTTCAAGCGCCGGTGAACACAAAAACACCGGCGCTTTTGTGTTCAGACAAAAAATATTACCGATGTGACAAGAAGAAATCATCCACTAACCACACACAGTGGTACGCTATTAAACATTGAGAAGGTTAAAAGGACTCGTATCATGTGCGCCAAGAAAAAAGAAGAAAAGAAAGAACAGCTCCCCTTAACAGAAAAGGAAGTGCTCACTGAACAAAAAATTGAAGCCTACAGTAAAGCTTTAAAGAGTGCTCTGAAGGAAGAGCCTCCTGAAGAACAGGTTCGCATCCTTAAACTCATGATCAAGGATGCGAAAACACGTATTCATGCCGCGGGCGATAATGAGAAAAATGAAGACGAGCTTGTAGAAAATTGGGAAAAAGCAGAATTCCCCTACAAGCATCGCATGAGCAACAAACGCTATGAAAAAGAAAAATTACCCCTTCAAGTGGAATTGCTGAAGCTGCAAAAATGGGTGAAGGAAACCGGTAAAAAGATCGTCATTATTTTCGAAGGACGGGACGCGGCCGGCAAAGGCGGCACTATCCGCACTTTCATGGAGCACTTAAATCCCCGCGGTGCTCGCGTGGTGGCACTGGCCAAGCCCACCGAAGCCGAAAAAGGTCAGTGGTTCTTTCAACGCTATGTCGCCCACCTGCCCACGCGAGGCGAGATGGTTTTATTTGACCGTTCCTGGTACAACCGAGCCGGTGTTGATCGTGTAATGGGCTTTTGCACGGATGAAGAATATATTGAATTCATGCGTCAATGTCCCCAATTTGAAGAAAATCTTATCCGCTCAGACACGATACTGATTAAGTTCTGGCTCTCTGTCACTCAGGATGAACAGCGCAGACGTTTTAAATCGCGCAAAATTGATCCGCTCAAGCGCTGGAAACTCTCCCCGATTGATATTGCTTCTTTATCCAAATGGGACGATTACAGCAAGGCCGAAGAGGTCATGTTCTTTTCCACTAACACGGCCTCTTGCCCTTGGATTGTCATCAAAAGCAACGACAAAAAGCGAGCACGCTTAAACGCGATGCGCTATGTGCTTTCGATTATTGATTATGCGGAAAAAGACAATGAAGCCATCGGCGCCGTTGATCCGCTCATTTTATCCAGAGCCAATGTCAAGCCCAATGTTGCTTCAATGTTGATCGGGAAAAAGAAAGGAAAAAAATCTGAATAGACCATCGAATAGCGCCGGCAGAAAGTCTCTGCCGGCGTTTTCGTTTTAACGACCTTTGCTGATTAATTCAATCACTTTTAAGGTCATATCCAGAGAGGCCACAAAACTTTCTATCGGCATGAATTCGGCGTAGCCGTGGTGGTTATAGGAACCCGTGAAATAGTTCGGGGTCACCAAACCACGAGCGGTCAAAGCCGAGCCGTCCGTGCCGCCACGCATCGCAACGGTCTTTGGTTCGATGTTCAGACTCTTTAGCGCTTCGTACATGACATCAATCGGATAACGATCTTCGCCTAAGCCGCCGGAAATGTTTCTGTAAATATCCTCAATGTCTGCGTTGATTTTGGCGCGCGGGTAGCGCTTGGCTATCAATTGCACGACGTCGCGCACGTACTGCTTGCGAGCTTCGAATGTCTTGTCATCGAAGTCGCGGATATTAATCTGCAAATGAGCTCGCGCTGGATTGGCAGACATATTCTTAAACCAATAGTAGCCTTCACGTTCATCGGTATTTTCAGGCGTTTCCAGACGGTTGAAATTGGCCATCAAATCGACGGCTACCAAAATCGGATTAAGTAGCACACCTTTAGCGCTCGCAGGGTGAGTGGTCACCCCTTCAATATCAATATGCACTTCAGCGGCGTTATAGGTTTCATAAACCAATTGCCCCAATTCTCCGCCATCAACCGTGTAGGCAAAATCCACTTTAAATCGATCCAAATCCAAAAGCTTTGAACCGCGCAAACCAGTTTCTTCATCGGGTACAAAGGCTACTCGGATATCACCGTGAGGAATTTGCTCGGTGACGAGAATTTCCAAAGCGGTCATGATATTGGTGACACCCGCCTTATTATCAGCCCCCAAAACACTGGTCCCATCTGTAAAGATGATGTCTTCGCCGACATGATTGGATAATTCCGGGTGTTCCGCCAACCGAATCCAAATATCTTTTGCTTGATTCAGACAAACGTCTCCGCCCGTGTAATGAATCACTTGCGGATGAATTTCAGGAGACAAACCGACATCAACCGTATCCACATGAGCAACAAATCCCACTGTCGGAACGTCTTTGACGCTACCCGGTAAATAAGCAGTTACGTTACCGTGCTCGTCAACCTCGACCTCTTTTAAACCCATCTGCTTTAAACCGGCTTCCAACACCCTGGCCATCGTCCACTGGCCTTCAGAGCTCGGCACCACTTTATTTTTAGGGTCACTTTGGCTGCTGATGGCCAAATAACTTAAGAATCGTTCCACGAGTGCTTGCGCTTTTTGTTGATGATCCATTTAACACCTCTTTAAGAGCAGACTGCCGACTATTTCGGCTCACAGAGCTAACTATAACGCCGTTAAGCGCAAAAAAGGCGGCCTAAAAGACCGCCTGGTGTAATTCGGAATCAGGGATTACTGTCGTGCAATTTTTCGTTGGGCTCGCTGACGGATGAAAAGAGCGACCAAATTCAAGCCCAAGACCATGAGCACCAACAGACAAGCGGTACCGTATTGCATCGGACGCGTTGCATCCACATCCACGCTTGAAGTCGCCAACACATAAATGTGGTACGGCAAACTCATCACCGGATCCAAAATCGAGTCACCCATTTTCGGGGTGTAAAACACCGCGGCCGTGTACATAATGGCGGCCGTTTCACCAGCCACACGAGACAGAGCCAAAATATTGCCGGTCAAAATGCCGGGCAAAGCCGCCGGCAAAATGATCTTAAAGATCGTTTGCTGTTTGTTGGCACCGAGCGCCAATGATGCTTCACGCCATGCCTGAGGCACTTGATTTAAGGCGGCCTCCGTTGTATTGATCACGATCGGTAAAGCCAAGACAGCCAAGGTGAGCACACCGGAAAGCAAACTCACACCAAATCCGCAAATCGTCACAAAAAAAGTTAAGCCGAATAAACCAAAAATGACGGAGGGCACACCGGAAAGGTTAGAAACGGCCAAGCGAATGGCTTCAACAAAACGACCCGATCCGCCGTACTCGGTCAAATACACAGCCGTGCAAACCCCAAGGGGCAAAGCAATGACCGTTGCGCCCACAGCAAGCCAGAAAGTACCAACAATGCAGGGCCAAACGCCGCCCGCCGTCATCATGTCTCGGGGGGACTCGAAAACAAATTCCCAGGACAAGGCAGGTAAAGCGTTATCAAGCAAATAAAGCAAAATAGCGACAATCACACCGGCACTGATCAGTGTAGTCAGACGCATCAAAGTGATGCCGATGTGCTGATAGGCATAACGCCAATTCGGATTACGTTCAACAGACATCTCTCATCCCCTTAATGCTTGCCGCCGATCTGGAATTTCTTCGTCAAGAAGAAAGCCAAAGCGTTGAAAATAAAGGTAGTCACAAAAAGCACAAGACCCGTGGCAAATAGTGCGTAGTAGTGAGTCGATCCAACAGCGGCTTCTGCCATTTCAGCAGCAATGGAGGCCGTCATCGGACGCAACGGATCAAAAAGGCTTTCCGGAATAATGGCTGCACCACCGGCGACCATCAAAACCACCATCGTTTCGCCCAAGGCACGGGAAATACCCAACATAATGGCGGTACCAATACCGCCTAAGGCGTAGCGAAACTGCACCTTGTAGAGCGTTTCCCAACGGGTGGCTCCTAACGCCAAAGAAGCTTCCGAGAGCGCAACCGGCACATTTCGTAAGGCATCTTCAGAGATGGAGCAGATAAACGGAATACACATCAAGCTCAACATCACCGAAGCGTTGAGCCAGTTAAGACCGGAGTCCAATCCGACAGACTCCTGCAGCCAAGGCGCCACAACCACCATACCCAAGAAACCGACGATAACGGAAGGCAAGGCGGCCAACAATTCAATTGCCGGTTTAACAATACTGCGAACCCGGGGACTGGCAAAATAGGCCAGATAAGCGGCGGTTAACAAGCCCATCGGCAAAGAAATCAAAGTGGTGGTCGCGGCCACAGCAAGGCTTGCCACCAAAAGTGCACCGATTTCAAAATCAGGATTCGGTCCCGTCGGATACCATTCCGTCCCAAACAAGAAAGTAAAGAACGGAACATCTTTCAAAATTGGCAGAGCTTGGGTGAGAAGAAAAACCAAAATGGCAGCGAGAGCCACAATTGAGAGCATGGCTATCGCTGCCAAAGACTTTTCAAACCCCTCGCCTCGTTTCAGTAACGTCATAACGAATTCTCAAAGGGTTCGTAAAGTCTATTATTTCTTAGAGGGCAACGGAACGAAGCCGACTTCTTTCACAGAAACCTGACCTTCCGGAGACAAAGCGTAATCAATCAAGGTCTTAACGTCGCCTGCAGGTTGACCGTTCGTGAAGAGATAAAGATCACGGGCAAGCGGCCAATCACGAGACAAAGCGGTCTCAGCAGAAGCAACCTTACCGCTGATGCTCAAGCCCTTGATGTCCTTTGTGATGTAACCCAAACCGACATAACCGATGGCATTCGGGTTCTTGGCAACGGTTTGAAGCACGGCGCCGTTAGAAGCTTGCAAAAGAGCGCGTTGTTGAACACGTTCACCCTTCATCACCAATTCTTCCCACGTTTCAAACGTACCGGAAGAAGAGTCACGGCTCACAACCGTAATACGGGCATCGGGACCACCGACCTGCTTCCAGTTGGTGATACGACCGGCGTAGATGTCACGGATTTGCTGCAAGCTCAAGTCCTTCACCGTGTTCTTCGGGTGAACGATCGGAACGATGGCATCAACCGCAACCGTGAAGCGAACAGCTTCACCACCGTTCTTCTTAACGTTTTCAACTTCTGCGGGCTTCATATCACGGCTAGCCATAGCTACGTCCGTCGTCTTATCCATCAGGGCCTTGATACCGTGACCAGAACCGCCACCGGACAAGGACACTTGAATGTCTTTATGTTTAGCCATGAACGTTTCGCTGATCTTTTGCATGGCAGGTAAAACAGTCGTGGAACCGTTAACAACCACGGTTCCGGCAGCAGCGGCAAAAGAAGCCAAACCAACACAGCCGGCCACTAAAGCAGAAATCAAAGTACGTTTCATAATGAAGTTCCTTATAAAAAGAATTTTTGATCATTTATCGTCTGAACTTGTGCGCAATTGTGAAACGCGGATATGACCCTAAAGTGACGACTTTGTGAAATTTTGATGAACAAAAGCCGTTTCCCCATTTCAGGAAACGGCCCTAGACAACAAAGAGTTTTCGGATTTTTTAACTCTTTTTTGCTCTTTTCTTAAGCAATGCCGGCAGTCTCTCAAGAAATACCTTAACAGCAGGCATGGTCGGCGTTCCGTGAGTCACTACAAAAAGTTTTCGATATAACGGAGGATCAAGCGGACGGCTTTCCACTTTGGCTTTGTCATTTTCCAAAAGCAGTTCCGGCAAAATGCTCACACCAATGCCTGCCTTGACAAGATTAACGATGGAAGTTGCTCCAACGGTTGTATAGCGAACCGGGATTCTTTGTCTTCCGTGTTTCAATCCATTCTCTAATTCCTTGCACCAACTAGCACCGTGAAGGATATAGGGATAGTCTTGTAATACCCTCAGTGGGATCTTTTTGTATTTAGACAATGGATGCTCTTTCGGGAAAATCACGCGAAATTCGTCTAAATGCAAAAGTTCAGCATTCAAATTTCCATCGCGTTTCGGAGTAAACAGACCGACATCTATGCGGTCTTCTTTGAGCCAATCATCGATAACATCTCCATTGCCAATCAACACTTCGTACTCAATTCCCGGAGCTTCTTGCATTAATTTTTTCAACACAATAGGAAGCCACTCGTTGGCAACAGCCGTCACGGTTCCTAAGCGCACGACGCCTTGTTTTAATCCGGTCATGTCTTGCAAGACACCATTTAGACGCATTTCGTCACTGCAAATTTGCCGAATGTAAGGCAAAAGTGCAGCCCCGGCCGGTGTCAAAGTCAATCCTGTTTTTTTACGATTCAATAGCGCAACACCCCACTGGCTCTCAAGGTCAGATACCATACGGCTGACCGCAGATTGCGTGTAGTAGAGACGCTTAGCCGCTTCAGTGAAACTGCCGCACTCAACCGTTGCAAGAAAAGCCCGAAATTTCGTGATCGTCATAACATTATGAGAAAATAGAATAATTAATAGAAGAAATATTCGCTTTTCTTATTTTATTCGAAATCTTATACTGAACTGATATTAAGAATTTTCAGATCAAAACATCATGCTTAGCGTTTTACTCATCCTTCCTGATTTCTTAGTGATCTTGGTTGGCTTTCTTTTGATGAAGTTCTTCCATGACGGTGTGTTCAATGAAACGTTTTGGAAGGGAGCTGAAAAAATTGTCTTTTATGTTTTATTCCCGCCACTGCTTTTTACATCCGTTGCGACCTCCAATCTCACACTAGGTGAAGCGGGTCTTTACCTCGTCGTTGCCATCAGCGCCATGATGTGTGCTGTCGTAATGTCTTACTTGATTCGCTATTTTGTAAAAGCGGACCCGGTTACGCATGCTTCTGCTTTTCACTGCGGTTTTCGATTCAATACTTACGTTGGCTTTGCATTGGTGTCCCGCTTATTTGGTCAAGAAGGCTTGGCGTTAATGTCACTTCTGATCGCATTTTGGGTTCCGATCAGCAATTCCATTGCCGTGGCGGCTCTAGCCAGTGCCGTTGCCCAACGCGAACAAACGACCGGTAAAAGCAATGTGTTGGCTAAAACCATCAAGGCCATTGTCACTAATCCTTTGATTATCGCGACCACTTTGGGCTTAATCGTTAATTTAGGTTCAATCCCCGTACCGGCCGTCGCCATGACCTTTTTCAAGTCATTAGGAAACGCCTCGCTTGCCATGGGGCTATTGTGCATCGGCGCCGGTTTAAGGTTAAGCGGAATGAAGTCCGAATGGAAACTGATCGCAGCGAATACCGTGGAACGCTTGGTGGCCACACCGGCCGTCGCGCTGCTCTTTTGCTTAGTGTTTGATTTGGCCCCGGCAGCATCGGGCGCGTTGATGATCTTTGCCATGTTGCCGACGGCACAGTCTTGCTACGTCATGACTGCGAGCATGAGAGGCAATGCTCCGCTGGTCGCAGGAATTACAACCGCTCATACGCTTGCGGCTATTCTGACCATCCCCTGCTGGATTGTGGTTATCACGGCTTTGCTTTAATCGTTTGAGTTCATGGAGGCATCAACTTTTTATTGATGCCTTCAGTAGAACCTCAACGAAAACCCGGTGCAACAAATGCCCCTTTAAGATCAATCGTTTTTTCCGCAATAGCTCGACAAGAAAGACCCGCGTCAATAATCTTTCCATCGTTAATGGAAATCTCCGCACCGTCCAGAATCTTTCCGCTTAAAACGTCGACAAGACGAGCGTTTATCAATCGTAATTCGCAAGGCTTTCGCCCCAAAACACAATTAATTTGTTCTTTAAGCACATCAATGGTCGGCATCATCAGTTTCTCCTGCGAGCATTTGTAGCCATATCGTCTCAGAATAATCTGGCAATTGCAAAAAAGCGCTTTCAGGATAGAAAGTCCATCCCAAAAGCGCCCCCAAAAAACTAAAAACTAACGATCGCCTCGATCTAAAACAATCGGAATGGAGTGCCAGAACTTACACTGATGCAAGTCAGAGAAATAACTCGCTGGAACGCTCTGAGATTGACCATTAAGACGCAAAGCCATCATTGAGCCGCCATCATCGGAGAATCGTTTCCATTGAGGTAGCGATTTTCCGTTCGGATTTTGAGTCTTAATGAAGTTACCCCAATATTGCCTCATCTCTTTAGCCAGTACCTTTTGAGCTTCAGTCATCTTGACTGAACGAGCTTGGTATTGACCGGCATCGGGGAAGAAATACGTCAATTCCGAAGCGTGGCTAGCCGCGTCATCATAATCAGCGAACTTTCTGCTAGTCGGCACCGTTGAATCTTCAAATGTGTAGATATAGGTTGCCACGGACTTATCCTTGCTTAATTCTTGAGCCAATGTTAAGTTCGTGCATCCACCCAAACCGCGCATGCCGCTATCGGTAATGAAATCACCGATCACATACGAAATAGCATACTTATCTTGATATTTATCAGCAGGATAAAGTTTTAGTGCTTCGGGCGCATTTTTCCCGACCAAGCGCTTAACCCAAGCTTCGTAGTCCTTAGCATTCCAATCGGTGTAAGCCGTACCGGCTGAACGTCCTTCTTCCTTGTTGGAACCGGATAAAACCGGAACCTTGATCCACTTTCCTTGACGAATAGCCTCAACGGCCGGAACATCGGAAACCGGATTCCAAAGACCAACCGACTTACTGGCCGCGGCTACCTGCTCGGTCGTGAGTTTGCGTACACAACTTAAAGCGTCCTTGGCTTCGTCGCATTTCGTCAACTTAAGGAACTGCTCTGAACGGGCTTGAGCCTGCTTAACCGTATCAACGTCATGAATACAGTCTTCACTTTGCAAAATCACACCGTCAACCAATCCTTTCGCCTTTGGATCAACCAAAATACGACAGGCATTGGTCGAACCCGCGGACTCAGTCATCAGGACAACATTGTCGGCATCGCCACCGAAGTTGGCTATGTTACGACGCACCCAAGCAAGAGCCGCCTCAGTGTCCGTTACACCAAAATTGCCGGCTGATTCATCCATGCCGGGTAATGTCAGAAAACCGAAGGCTCCGAGACGATACTGAAGTGTCACAACAATGATGTTGTTCTCGGTGGCTAAACGCGCGCCATCATGCTCTGTTGCATTGCCGCCTGTATTACCGCCACCGTGAGCGTAAACACCAACGGCTAACTTGGCATCCTTTTTTGTTCCGGCCGGACGATAAATATTGACATAAAGGCAATCTTCACTGCCAACATCCCCCTGACGGCATGCCTGAGGAGCCGTATTAGCTTTCTTAACGCCTTTCCATGGAACAACCGGTTGTGCGCTCTTCCAACGGTTCTCTCCAACCGGAGCTGCCGCAAACGGCACAGCTAAAAAGGTTTCAACTTGGGATCGAGTGCCGGGAACGGTCTTCGTAAAACCTTCCAACTGGCCACCTTCCGTTGAAACCACTAAATTTGAGGAAGCGCTGGCAACACCGGAGAAAAGGGCAAAAGCCACCGCGCAAGAAAGAAATTTTTGCATATCAGTCACTCCAAACGGACTTTTTTGTCCTGCAGTCAGTTTAGGCTCTGAAGAATTAGCCCTGAGATTTTTTTTGCAATCAAATACAGCAAGTTGCCTAGGTATCATTTCACATGCCGAGTAGACTGGCTAAATGAAATCGCATGAGATGAGGTCTGATATGGATACTGCTCAAAAAATCCTGTCTTTGAGAAAATTGATGCAAAAAGCCAATGTCAAAGCGCTTTATGTGAGTTCTGCTGATCCTCACCAATCGGAATCGGTTGCCGATCACTGGAAAACCGTTCAGTGGTTAACCGGTTTCACGGGCAGTATGGGCTATGCGATTCTCACTGAGAAAGAAGCTGAATTCTGGACAGATGGTCGCTACACCACACAGGCTCAACGCGAAATACCGGAAAACACTTTCCATATCAACACCATCGCAACGCCTCAAGCACCGCTGTGGTACGAATGGTTAAGTGATCGACTGCAAAAGGACGATACTGTCGCTATCGACGGCGAAGTGCTAAGCGAAGCTCAATTTCAAGACTTCAAAGAAAAACTCTCGGTTGAAAATTTAGTTATTTCATCTGACAGAAATTTTGTTGCAGAGATCTGGGATGATCGCCCCAACATTCCAACCGATCCCATCTGGGAGCTTGAAGCGCAGTACGCCGTTGAAACACGAATTGAAAAATTAGCCAAACTTCGAGAAAAACTTCTCGCATACGGCCCAAACACTGTCACGCTTCTATGCGGTTTGGACGATATAGCATGGCTCACCAATCTGCGCGGTCATGACAATCCGCTTTATCCGTTTTTCCATGCATACGCCTTGGTGAGCCAAAAAGAAGCGCACCTTTGTACAAATCTGGAAAAACTTTCGGAATCTATCCGTGCTCATCTTTCTGACGATGGTTGGTTGCTGCACAACTATCAGGACATTAACGCCCTAGTTTCTCAAATTCCCGCAAACGCCGTGGTTTACACGGATCCTTATAAAACGCCGTTCAAACTATACGAAACTGTCCCGCAAAGTTGCTTCACTCACGATGGTCCCGATCTTGTCACCGCCATCAAGGCCAAGAAGTCACCTGGTGAACAAAACAATATCCGAGAGGCCAACCGACACGAAGCCGCGGCCGTTATACGACTTATGAGATGGATTGAAGCTAACGCTGATTCGGGCGTATTGAATGAATACCAAGTAGGACAAAAGCTGGAAGAGTTCCGAAAACTCGATTTACTTTATATACAACCGGCTAATCGCCCGATTGTAGGTTATGCGGAAAATGCCGCACTGCCTCACTATCGACCGACAGCAACAATGAGCGCATCAATCAAACCGCAAGGATTCCTACTTTTTGACGTTTGTGCACATTACAAATGCGGAAGCACTGATTTAACTCGCACAGTTAAAGTAGGGCCTTTAACCGAAGAAATGAAGCATGACTACACGCTGACACTTAAGTGTCACATTAAGTTAGCGACCCAAAAGTTCCCTTATGGCACAACAGGTAACTTGCTTGATGCAATCGTGAAGTCTGTTCAATGGAACGAATTCACAAGCTTTAATCATGGGACAGGTCACGGAATCGGCTACCTACTTAATATCCACGAAGGCCCCGGAAAAATCATTACTGATTTCGCCCCCGCCTTCCCATGGGCGCTTAATACGCCGCTTGAAGAAGGCATGCTCTTTTCCAATGAACCCGGCATCTACAAACCGGGCAGACACGGCATTCGACTTGAAAATGCGGTATTGGTTCAAAAGGATATAAAAAATGAATTCGGTCAATTCATGCGATTTGAAACCGTCACTTTCTTACCTTTTGAACGGCAGGCCATTGTCATAGAAGAGTTAAGCGAAAGTGAACGCGATTGGATTGACAACTACCACCAAGAGGTCTACAGAAGAATCAGTCCGCTCTTAAATAAAGAAGAGCGACAGTGGCTCAAAGAAAAAACGAGACCACTAGAGAGCCGCTAAATATCCAACGTCTGCATGGATTTGACCCCCTTGTTGGTCAAGACAACACGGATAATTTCATCCTTAACGCTCTCGCGCTTATCTGCGGTCAGCGTGAAAAGCCTGCGGACAAAATAAAGGTGATAAATTTTGTCCGCCTGAGAAATATGCATTGATGAATCATCGGCAACCGGTAAATCCGCTTCATCGGTATCTATGAAATTTAAAAACGGCATCAGGTTAAACCAGGTGGTATCCATCAGACCATAACGAGTATCTCGAAAAAGGGCCGGATCCGTTTTAACGGTCAGCTCTTTTTTATAAAGCAATATGCTTTCAAATCGCCAGTCGTATATCCCTTTGACGCTTTGCGCCCTTTGGCGCAGCCGACGCACGGGTTCCGGCAAACGTCTGACATCAAAAAATTCAAACGACTCCTTGCAATCACCGACGTGATAACGTTCATCACGCAAAATTTCCAAACGCCTGTCGGGAATCCACTTTTTAAAGCATTTTGACAGTTGTTCTTTCAATAAATCTTTGATTCGATCTTTAAAGATGTAGCCTATGACCAGCGCAATAAAAAGATTAGCGCTTAACGCTCCGTACTGTCCCTGCCAAGCAAAGGCAATAACGGTGGCAAAGATCATTGAAACCGCCGCGGCAAACCCATACAGAGAGTGCACTAAAAAAGTGGGCCCCACGTGCGGTTTGATATTGAGAAAGAGGCAGCTGCTCACGTATTTGGTTAAAAGACGCCAACGATAAAGTTGCTGCTCTTGGCTACTTTGCTCGGAAAAACTCTCCTTATGGTGTTCTTTGCGATAGCGATTTTCCGACTCCCAAAGGGAAAGCAAAATATTTTTTGACGACTCTCTTTGTATACGGACAATCATCTTTTGCAGGTAATACAAAGTGATCACACTCATAAATTCGTCACAAAATACATCACATTCGGAGCCGATTGTTTTACCGATCTCACGCAGCCGCTTAGCCTGCAAACGATAAACGTCCAACGCTTTTTGAATCAACTCCACATAGTGTCGGGCTTCAGAATCCTGAAGGTCCAATTCATCATAAAGATTGTGTGTTTTAAGCCTCAGGCTTCTTTTATACGTTAACGCAAAGAGCTTATTGACTTGCAAAAAGCGCTCTAGGGCAAGCTCTGTCGGAAGCTTCTCCAGTTCTGTCAAAGCTTCTGAGAGATGCTCGGAGACGACTGAGCCATTGGCAAAATGTTCTAAGTCAATGGAAGGCGGTCTGAGTCGAATGAAATTTTTGAAAAAACGCAGGCAATCGGTTGCCTTGTAGTTTTCGCCATTAATTTGAAGAGAAACGGGAGAGAAAATGTACGTTTCAATCCGGTAGCGAATCTGTTTGGCACCGGTTTCAAATGACAGATGCTGCTGAATCTCAAGCTGTTGTCCCTGAACTTTTAGTTTTTCCTCGATCATCAGCTCAATCTCAACAGAAGACGGATCGGCCCGGATGAGCCGATCCGAATTTAACACGCGGTTAGAAGAAGCTCGGGCAAATACCCATCCAGTGCATGTACGTTGCACCGGCAATCAACAACAAGACCCAATACAAAACGCTCATGATGAAGCCATACTTGAAGGATTCACCCATCGTGTACTTATTCGTACCGTAGAGCATTGCATTCGGTTTAGCGTTAAAGGGCAACGACCAGCAGCAGTTGATGCACAATGCGACCGGCATAGCCAGAGCCAGGATATCGATCTTCAAAGTTTGCGCGATACCGATCACAATCGGCATGTAAATGATCGTACGCATATTCTTACTTTGGAAGATGAAGTGGCTCGCGATAAAGATGGCTGTCAACACAGCGTAGAGCGTGAAGTAAGACATCGTTTCCATGCCGAGAACTTCCATCAATTGAATGGTCAAAACGTCCATCAACTTGGTTGCCGTCAGACCTGCGCCCAAAGAGTACGCGCCCGCCGAGAAGATCATCAGATGCCAGGGAATATCCACATCGTTCCAGTTCAAAAGTTTGGTCTGTGGCAAAAGCATAATGACCGCACCCAACATGGCAACAACGGTGGAATTCAAACCGTGAAGTTTATCGGTAGCCCACACAAGCAAGATCAAACCGAAAATCAAGGCTGCCTTGACTTCGTTTTTCTTCACAGGCCCCAAATCGTCATAGGCTTTTTGCAAAGCTTCACGACCGCCCTCCAACTTCGGTTCACGGTCTTTCTTTGTCAACGGGAACACAAAGCGAACGCCAATCGCGTAGGACAAAATACCAAAAGCCAAAACAAGGGGGAGACCTGCGACAAACCAGTCAAAGTAGTACACGCTGACACCGGCGCCGGCCAAGAGCGCGACACCCAAAAGGTTGGCGCCCGATCCCGTCATGAACGTATTGCAGCTTGCGTTAATCATGAGCAAGTTGTGCAACACCAAGTTACGGGCAAAGTTGTTGGTCGTGTCGGTACCCGGGGCACCGTAGACGGCGCTCACCACCATAAAGAGCGGCATCATAAGGGCGGCCTTAGCAGCCGTTGCATTCACGAACGCTGCCAAAATGATGTTAATCGCCAGGAACGTCATGAAGATCATGCCCGCGTTTTTACCGAAACGCAGAATCATGTACAGGGCCACACGTTTGACAAGATCCGTTTTCACCATAGCGCTGGCCATAATAAAGGCGGATACGTTCAACCAAATGGTGGGGTCACCTAATGTGGCCATGGCGGGTTTGGCTTTAAGCAAACCGGTTAAAACCAAACCGCAGATCAAAAGCATGGAGGTAACGTAGTTCGGTACAGCTTCACTGATCCACAAAAAGAGGGCCGTGGCAAACAGACCGAACATGATTTGCTGCTTGGCGTCCAGAATCGGAAATTGGATGACGTACGAAAACAGTACGAACATCACCGCCGCAATCAGCAACCCCCATGTCTGACAGAATTTACCCACTTTGCTAAGCGGTCGCTTCGGCAGCTTATTGAGCGAGTAATTATTCATGTCTAGCGGATCATAATCCGTGACAGGTGTTTTAACAGCAGACGTTGTCATAAACAGTTCTCTTTAAATTGGTAAAACAAGCTATCAAAAGCCGACTACCTTCTTAGCTGCCTTCAGATAATTCACGTTAGGCATACCGGCCAAGCCCAAGGCTTCCACAGCACTTTGCATACCGGCGTAGTCTTCACTTTCGCAGCAAGCCGTTTCCACTTGCGCGCCGTTCATCCAAACATAGGCGAATTCACAGATGATGCCATTGACTGAGAAGCCATAGCGCTTCTTTTCCACGCCAACCAGCGTCAGATCCGGATGAGCCGTGACCATGGCGCAGAATTCATCAAACGTGTATTCGTCTTGGGTCAATTCAATTTCGACCATCAGGTGAGACAGAATCGTGGCAAGTTCTTCCTTTTTCACCGGGAATTGGAATTTGCCGCGCGGTTGGAAAATTTCATAACCTTGATCAGTTTCACCAACCTTGGTTTTAATGTCCAAAAGACCGTCACGAACCTTCACATTGGCTTCATCGGTCTTCTTGGAAAGAATGTAGGTTTCTTTCGGCATCACACGCACTTTGTAAAGCGTCGCCTTCGCATCCCACATTTTGGCCTTCAAAGGCTCAATGATGCCTTGACCAAACACGCGAAATTCTGCGCGAGGTGTCAATTTTTCAGCGTCTTTGGCGGAAATAGCAGTGTTCTTAGCATAGGTATCGGTCATGATCGTCTCCTTTATTTTTCCCACGTTGAATACGGATGAGCAACCAAGTTGCTGTTGAAGTAGCGAGGATCGCCGGAAACTTCTTCACCGATCCAATCCGGTTTTTCAAAAGCTTCGTCTTCGCTGCCCAATTCGATTTCAGCGACGATCAAACCCTTGTTGACACCCAAGAACTCATCAATTTCCCAAACATGTCCGCCCATCGGAATCTTGTAGCGATTCTTTTCAATGATGGGTTGTTCGGCCAAGTGATCCAACATTTGCACGCAGTCGTCATACGGAATTTCATATTCAAATTCCATACGGGTCACACCCACCGTGGGTCCCTTCACCGTCAAGAACGCCTTATCGGCAATCGTTCTGATACGAACCGTACGTTCTTTGATGCTATTTAAATAGCCTTGGCGATACTGTGTGCCGGCGGCGAGTTCGCGCCACTTATCACCGACCACTAAAAATTTTCTTTCGATTTCCTTTGACATGATTATTCTCCTAAAAACAATGTCACACCTTTTTGTTTTCATTTTTAACCCATGGTCTTCAAAAGAAAAATGAATAATTCAAATCAAACGCATAAGTTATTTTTATGATTTGTACTTCATTGTTTTTATTTATATTTTTTGAATTTGCGTTTTGTAAAAAATAAGAACTAGGGTTTTTATGGAGTAAAATTTTCAAAAAAACTTATGGATTAAAATTGCCATGATGGACCTCGATCCCCTAAAGACTTTTCACCACGTTGCACAACTGAAAAGTTTTACCAAAGCGGCTCAAAAACTCTATTTGACACAGCCCGCGGTGAGTCAGCAAATTCAGCGACTTGAACACTCTCTGCGGGTGAGTCTTTTCGACAGAAGTAAAAAACAGATTGAATTGACGCCTCAAGGGGAAATTCTCTTTAGCTATACCCGAAAACTTTTTCACCTCTTCGATGATATTGAAGTAGCGTTTGAAGACTTCAACAATTTGGAAAGCGGCCATATTTCCATCGGCGCCTCTTCATTAATCGGCACCTACTACCTACCCGACATGCTTGAAATCTTTCACGATCAATATCCGAACGTGACTTTCAATGTCCGAATCGGTAATTCGGAAAAAGTCGCCAAATGGGTCATGGAGCACGACGTGGATTTAGGGTTGTCGGCTCGCATCATGGGTAAAAAAGACATTATTCAATATCAGCTTCTCAATGAACCCTACCGGGCGGTCGCCAGTCCCCGCTCTTGCTGGGCCAAACTCGGACGGGCGTTAACCGCCCAAGAGTTTTCCGAAGCCTCTATTGTCACCCGTGAAAAAGGAGCTCGTTCTCAGAATAAATTAGACGAATGGCTTGATGAACAGGGACTGTCCGCTTACAAAGGAGGCTTTACCGTTGACTCAATGCAGTTAGCGAAAAATATGGCGATCAGTGGTTTGGGCGTAGTGACGCTACCGGAATTGGCAACCATTAAAGATGTTAAAAACGGTCTGCTCGTAAACATAGACGTGGAAAATTTCCACGTAAACACGGGCTACTACCTGATTTATCGAACAGACTCCAACTTGTCTCCGGCGGCTTTGAAGTTTCTCATGTTGCTCAAAGAGCACCGCCGTGACTTTATGGCGATCCTGTAGCAAAAAGCCACAGCTTGCTGACTCAACAGCTGACTGTGGCATTGCTTTAACTCTGAAGCAAACGAAATTATTTCGTGCCTATCCACTCTGTGATCAGACTACAACAACTGACCAAAGCCGTACAGGAAGCGCAGAGAGCCACCGAGGTCGATTTTTGTACATTACTAATTCCAAAAACTTTCGTATTAAATCAAAATTTCAATAAATATTTATTGTTGGTTAATATTTTTTTATTAAAATTCTTGCGACATGAATGTAGCCTTGTTTCTAGGAGACTCTATGGCAAAAACGCTTTATCAAAAAATCGTTGACTCGCATACTGTTAAAGTCATTGATTCCAACACTGTGCTTTTGTATTGCGACATTCACTTTGCCAACGAATACACCTCCCCTCAAGCTTTCGCGGGACTCATTGAACGAAAGATTGATGTGCTTAGCCCCGACTCCCATCTTTGCGTCGTTGACCACATTATTCCGACTCATGACGAGACGCCCCGTCGAATTTACGATGAAGCATCCCTTATTCAGGCTCAGACATTAGAAAGCAACTGCAAGCGCTTTGGCATCGCGGCTTTTTATGGTCCCAATAATCCCCTTCAGGGTATTGAACACGTGGTCATGGAAGAGCAAGGGCTGGTTCGCCCCGGCATGGTCGTGATTTGCGGAGACAGCCACACCACAACGCATGGTGCGATCGGTGCCCTGGGTTTTGGAATCGGAACGTCTGAAATCGAACACATCCTTGCCACCCAAACGCTTGTCTACCGTATGGCCGGCACCATGAGAATCACCATCAACGGAAAATTGACCGCGGAGGCGAGCGCCAAAGACCTGGTTTTGGCTGTGCTCAGAAAAATTTCGGCCCGAGGCGCGTTAGGTTTAGTGGTTGAGTACACGGGCGAAGCCGTTCAGACGCTTTCTGTTGAAGAACGTATGGTTCTTTGCAATCTCACCGTTGAAGCCGGAGCCCGAGGGGCAATTGTTGCTCCGGATGAAAAGTCGCTTCAATGGGTCTTTGATCACGCAAAAAATCTTTCGACAAGCGATCAAGAAGCCATGAGGGCTTACGTAAAAGAGCTTTATTCTGATCCTCAAGCGCATTTTGATAAAGAAGTTTCCCTTGACGCCAGTGCCGTTAAACCCATGGTTACCTGGGGTACGAGCCCCGACCAAGCGATTGGCTTTGATGAAAAAATCCCCTCTCCGGATTCGTTTTGCGATCCGGTTGCCAAGGAGGCTGCCCAACGCGCTCTTCACTATCAGGATCTCAAAGCCGGTGACTTCATCCGAAAGACACCGATTCAGCATGTCTTCATTGGCTCGTGTACCAATTCTCGCTTATGCGACTTAGAAGCCGCTGCCCGGGTGCTCAAAGGCCGTCATGTGGCCCCCGGCGTTCGCGCACAAGTCGTTCCTGGCTCCATGCTCATTCGTCGCCAAGCAGAAGAATTGGGACTTGACAAAATTTTCAAAGACGCTGGTTTTGAATGGCGCAAGAGCGGCTGCTCGTTATGTCTGGCTATGAATGACGACATTCTTGAGGCCGGCGTGCGCTGCGCCTCCACCACCAACCGCAACTTTGAAGGGCGTCAAGGACGAGGCAGCCACACACATTTGGTTAGCCCCGAGACGGCTGCCGCCAGTGCCGTCATGGGTTATCTTTGCCCGAAATCAGAATTGGAGTAAAGCATCATGGAAAAACTCATTACGTTGACAGCCGTCGCCGCCCCGATCAATGTCGATAACATGGACACCGATCAGTTGATGCCGAAACAATTTTTGCGAGGCATCGATAAGTCCGGTTTAGCCAAAGGCCTTCTTTATAACCACCGTCATTTATCCGACGGCACGACAAATCCTGATTTTGTCTTAAACAAACCGGGATTTGAAAATACGCAAATTATTCTTGCTGGCCCTAATTTCGGCTGTGGCTCCAGTCGAGAACACGCGGTTTGGGGACTGATGCAATACGGTATTCGAGCCGTCATTGCGGCCGGTTTCGGAGAAATTTTTTATTCCAACTGTTTTAATAACGGCTTATTGGCTGCCAAGGTTTCCCCTCAAACATCAGCCGAACTCTTTGATTATTTGTCAGACGAGCATCCGTGCAAACTGACGATTAACGTCAAAGACAAAGAAATCCGTACGGAAGACGGCTCCAAGGTCTGGCATTTTGATTTGGCTGAACGCCATCAAACCATGCTCTTAGAAGGACTTGATATGCTCGAAGCCACCATGAAAGACATCGATAGCATTCGAGCATTTAAAGAAGAACATGAAAAGGCTTTCCCTTGGATGAGCGGATTGGCCGGACGGTACGCCAAAAATCTGTAATCAATTAACTGAGTTAACCTTGATTTTGCCGCCACGTACTCCTTTTTGCTTACAACAAAAGGAGCCTGGCGGCTTTTCTTTGTTACAATCAGACAAATCATTGTAGTTATACTCGTGCGTCAAGACTTCCCAATCCCTTAACCCAACCGTCCAAGTCGATTTCGCACTCAATAATTTCAACGCGTGCGCTTTTAAGTTCCTGCTTTTGTTCCGTGCACATTAGAGAGAATGTGAGGTAGAGATGGATTTTCTCAATCAATTATTTGGTGATATTAACAGTGTCCTTTGGGGTGTGTTTGTTTTGATTCCGCTTTTATGCGGAACCGGTATTTTTTATACCTTCAAACTTCGTTTCGTGCAGATCCGCCTCTTTCCGACCGCTCTTCGCTTTTTATTTAATAACGCAACACTTTTTGGCAAACGAGCCGACCAAACCGGCATGAGCTCTTTTCAAGCCTTAGCCACCGCAGTCGCCGCCCAAGTGGGTACCGGTAACGTGGCAGGCGCCGCCACCGCCATCGTTGCGGGCGGCCCCGGCGCATTATTCTGGCTATGGGTCGCGGCATTTTTCGGCATGGCCACAATTTTTGCCGAAGCCGTATTGGCACAAATCTATCGTGTGACAGGCGAAAATGACCGCGTTGTGGGCGGTCCGGCCTTTTACATGTCTTTAGGCTTGGGCCCGAAATTTAAACCGATGGCTGTCTTTTTCTCTGCCGTCGCCATCATTACCATGGGCTGCATGGGCAGTCTTGTGCAATCCAATACGGTCTCTCAAGCGCTCAACCATGCCTTTGATGTCCCGCTTCTGGCTTCCGGCATCGGTGTAGCCATTTTGTCCGGCGTTGTCATGTTCGGCGGCATGGGGCGTCTAGCCAGTGTCACGGAAAAACTCGTTCCTTTCATGGCAGGTCTGTATTTGATTGGCGGCAGCTACGTGCTCGCTTGTCACTACGATCAGATCATTCCCGCCTTTGATTTGGTTTTCACTGCAGCCTTTAATCCGGAAGCCGTGGGTGGCGGCGCTTTGGGGTTGACTGTCGCCAAAGCCATGCAATTCGGTGTCGCCCGCGGTCTTTTCTCTAACGAAGCCGGTATGGGTACAACGCCTCACGCTCACGCTGTTGCCAAGGTAGAACATCCGGCCGAACAAGGGCTCGTTGCCATTTTCGGTGTTTTCACGACGGTTTTGATCGTGACCTTCACGGTTTTAGTCATTCTCGTGACAGGGGTCATGGATTTTGACACCACCGGTATTGAGCTCACACAAAAAGCCTATTCCGTCGGCTTGGGTGGGGCTGGTGTTGGCTTCGTTGCCATCTGTCTTTTCTTCTTTGCCTATTCAACCATCATCGGCTGGTATTTCTTCAGTGAACAAAACGTCCGTTACCTCTTTCACGGCCGCGGTATTTTTGTCTATCGTCTGATTGTCTGCGCTTTCTTGGTATTGGGCGCCGTTACGCACGTTAATTTAGTTTGGACACTTTCGGACTTCTTTAACGGTATCATGGTGATCCCCAACGTGATTGCTTTACTGCTTTTGCATAAAGTGGTGGGTTCTTCACTCAATGACTTTGAAAGCAAATTAAAGAAAGCCGGACTTAACTGATATGACTGATCCCTTGTTGGTCGTCGCCCCGATGGAAGGCCTCACTGGCTTTCCATTCAGAAGGGTGCATGCTCACTTTTTCGGTGCCGCTGACGCCTATTTTCTCCCCTTTGTCACGCCGACCACTTTGCCTCGATTTACCGAGCGTCAAATGCGAGAACTTGCGCCCGACGTCAACATCGGTATTAAAGCAGTCCCTCAGCTTCTTACCCGTCGAGTGGAAGATTTTCTCTGGGCCGCCAAGGCTCTCGCCGATTTGGGTTACGATGAAGTCAATCTCAATTTGGGTTGCCCGGCCGGCACCGTTGTCGCCAAAGGAAAGGGATCCGGGTTTCTTCGGGAACCTTTTGAGTTGCAACGCTTTCTGGACAAAATTTTCTCTGCGGATTTACCTATTCGGATTTCTGTCAAAACCCGAATCGGGTGGGCAGATGAACAAGAATTTGATCTTTTAGCGGATGTTTATAACCATTATCCGCAGATGAAGTCTCTCACTATCCATCCGAGAGTGAGAAGCGATTTTTATAAGGGCGAGATTAGGGAAAACGTCTTCGAGCACTATTTTCACACCTTCAAGATGCCGATTGGCTTCAACGGCGATGTCATTACAGTCTCTGACCTTGAAAGAGTGAAAACAAAATACCGCCCGCTTGCTCATATCATGGTCGGGCGAGCTTTGATGGCCGATCCCGCTCTCTTTCGGAAAGCCAAAGGCGGAGCCGCCGCCACGTTGTCAGAAATCCAGACCTACTACGATGCTCTTTTAGAGAGCTATTGCGTGGCCTTTGGCAACGTAAAAAATGCCCTGATGCGAATGAAGGAATATTGGTTCTTTCAGCACAATTTATTTGACAACGCTGAGCGCGCCGTGAAAGCCATCTATAAAGCGAAGACCATGGAAGACTATCTCAGCGCAACGCGGCAAATATACGAGAACTGCCCCTTGAGAACGGAAAGCTCTTTTGGGTGGAAAAAGGAGCTCCTTTAACCGGGGAGCACCTATCATTCGCACAAAAGAGAACTTTGCTTTAAAATCACTTCTCCTTTCTCAAAAAAGGAAGGGCCTGTAGCTCAGTCGGTTAGAGCAGCGGACTCATAATCCGTTGGTCGTGGGTTCGAGCCCCACCGGGCCTACCATTCGCCTTTCTCGTAACAATTCCCCGTGTTTCTGAAACAACTTTCTGAAAGTCATTGCCTATAATCAAAGCGTTCTTCAATGACTCTCTTCAGGTTGATCTCTTATGCCCTCTATCGTTAAGTTGAGTGCCTGCGCGGTTTTCGGACTCACGCTCGCCGGTTTGTCTTGTGCCACAGATTTACCCGGCCAACCCCAACCCCTGCCCCATATCAGCACATTGAGTGCCTTTCAAACCGGGGTTTACCATTTCTACGATCAAAACAGCAGCTTCTTTAAACTCGGGAAAAAGGCAGGCTCCCAATACCGTTTGGTAAGCGAATTTTCAAAAGGCACTCCCCGCTACTTCTCTTACAGTATGAGTAAAGATTGGACGGTGAGAAACGGTGTTTTACAAAGACCATCCGTTGCCAACGTCGTGCGACCTGTCGCGGGCAACAAAGTCAATGTTATCCGTCAAGGACAATCAAGCGGGCTATCCGTTGAATTAAAAGCCTATGACGTCTCTGATAAGTCCATTGCGTCTTATTTGAAACTTCAAAATGGAAAATCCACGAAATTATCCGATTCCGTATCTTCGTGGACTAAATTCCCGACGGGCTCGGTTGCCTATGTGCCCACGCTGACCAGCCTGCGAACAGAAGTCATTGTTCCTGAAGTTAACATTTTTACCGGTCAGAAAACCGTTGAAGGTTTTGTGAAAGCCTTCTCGGGCAAGATTCCCAATTGCCTGCGATACGAAAAGCGCTCAGGCTCTCAACCTTACGCCATTCGCTTTACAAACCGCAAAGGCAATACCGGCAACATTGAAATTTATGAAGCCAAGCGAGGCAAGGTGTTCTGCGAAGTCGATGGTCCCAAGGTGGCCAATGGATCCTACAAAATTCAAACCATCAACGGCACGAAGGTTTTAACCCTTAACTTCCCTCAACACATTGACCGCCGTGACATCGGCATCCATTCCAGCGAAAACGGTGCTTTGGATTTGGCGTTTGTTGAAGTGAAAAAACCGCATCCGCAAGTTTTGCCCGGTCGGGTGCTTCACGCCAAGCGAACCTTCACGGATAATCAATACCGATTCAATAAAGTCGCCGCAGACAGTATTAAAAACGCCCTAAAGTAACGACTGGTTTTATTGACGGCCGACCCTTTTAAAGGTCGGCCGTTTTAACTCAGTTAACTATTTGGCGGTTTTCACGGGTTGTCGATTTTTTTATTCCTTTCATAATTAATGCTACTTGGAAAGGAGAAATAAATGAGTGAAAAATACATTGAAGAGATGATTCAAACACGTCGCGCTCTACATAAACGTCCCGAGTTAGGCTGGACGGAATTTGAGACGATGTGGCACATCTGTTCTCATTTGGAGCAATGGGGTATCCCCTACGTTTTGGGCACGAAAGTGATTAATCCTGCTTTCGTCATGGGCCGCAATGAAACGGAAGTCAAAGACGCCATGGAACGAGCCAAAAAGCACGGTGTACCAGAAGCGTTTCTTGAAAAAACTGAAGGCTATACGGGGGCTGCCGCCATCATTGATACGGGTCGCCCCGGTCCTGTGACGGCTTTTCGCTGTGACATGGACGCTTTGCCCATCCGTGAGTCCGACGATTGCAGCCACGAGCCTGCCAAATTAGGATTTGCGAGCGAACGCGCAGGTATTATGCACGCTTGCGGCCACGACGGTCACAGCGCTGTTGGCCTGACAGTGGCTCATTGGCTCTGGGATCACAAAGATGAACTCTGCGGTCAATTCAAGGTTCTTTTCCAACCGGCCGAAGAAGGTGTCCGCGGTGCGCGTCCCATGTCCGAGTCCGGCATTGTCGATGATGTGGATTGGTTAGTGGGCAGTCACGTGGGCGGCAATTTCCACTCCGGTGAAGTGACGGTTCAAGACGGTGGGTTCCTTGCCTCTACCAAATTCGATATCACCTTTACCGGTCTTCAATCTCACGCAGGCAATGCTCCGCACAAGGGTCACAACGCCTTAGTCGCCGCCGCCTGCGCAACGATGATGATTCAAGGCATTCCCCGCCACGGAGACGGTGACTCACGCGTCGCTGTGGGCAAATTAGTCGCCGGTGAAGGCCGCAACATTATCGCGGCACACGCTTCGATGGAAATGGAAGTGCGCGGTGAAACCCAAGAAGTCAATGACTTCATGGCCGACAATGTTGAACATATTATTGAAGGGGTGGAAAAAGCTTATCAGGTTAGCGCCAAGGTTGAACGCGTCGGTGAATCTTCGACACTGGTCGTTTGCCCGAAGTGCATTGAAAAAATTGAAGAAGCCGTCCAAAAGGTGCCTGGAGTGAAGCTTATGCCTCGTTTCCACGGTGCGGCGGGTTCTGAAGACTGCTCTTGGCTTATCCGTAAAGTCGCCTCTCACGGCGGTCAGGCCGCGTATTTCATCTTTGGCTGTGAGCACAAAGGCCACCACCGTCCTGACTTTGATATTCAAGACGAAAAGAACCTCCCTGTCGCCTTCAATGTCTTTGTCAATTTTGCGAAATTAGTGAACGGCAAAAACTAATTTTGTGGCTTCGTTAACAAAGGGCGATCGTTGATTGGACGATCGTCCTTTTTGTTTTTCCAAGTCCGTCACCTTATTGCAATCTTTGCGAGCTCAATCTCATTGGGCAACACGTCATCATGGTGCCAAACACCCTGTTGGATTTTTTTAATGATGGAAGCTTTAACTTGTTCAAAAAGCGGAGAGCGCGAGGGGAAAAATCCGCTCTTTTCATCGGGCAGTACTACCTTTTCAAACATGACCGGACACCTCAAAGAGAGAGTATTGATGAATATATGTGTTCTTATGTTTTATATAGCGCCTTGTCCATTAGAACGACTGTTTTTCTTTCTGTCAACTTGTTTTTGCATGAATGCTACACAGATGTCTTTAATCAGTTAACTGACATCTGACAGCCAATCTAGAACTACTACCCATTCATTCAAAAAGACATTGCTTTTAACCTTTCATGTCGACACGGACAGCATCTTGTTCGGTTCCTTTCTCAAATTCCGGAGGTCTAAATGTCCTACACTTTGACATCCTCCTCGCCGTGAACGA
>NZ_JANRHP010000005.1:0-154371 GCF_024733725.1 Parasutterella secunda | reverse complement strand
GTAGCCAATTGACATTGGCGTTCCTTATATCCTCGGCATGAATGCCGGGGCTTTACGGAACTCGCGGTAATTGTCAGTATCGTGGTCGTCTGCTTGACGATTTACGGTCTGATCAAACGCTATGAAACACGTATGGTGTTGATTGCGGCAGGCTTGATTATGGCCATTGCTTCGCTTGAGCCGCTCACCGCCTTCCAACCATTTGATAAATCAATGACCAATGCCTCATTGATTATCGCCATTTGCTCGGCCATGGGTTTTGCCGGCGTTATTTCTCTGACGAAGTGCGATGTCCAATTGGTCGCCCTCTTAATGAAGTCGTTGCGCAGCATGGGTATTTTCCTCTTGCCTGCCAGCATGGCCGTCGCTTCTTTCTGCTCGGTGGCCATTCCCTCCACGGCGGGCTTGTGCGCTGCTGTCGGCCCGACTTTGATTCCGATTTTGGTGCGCGCCGGCTTCAAGCCCGCGATCGCCGCAAGCTGCTTGGTTGCTTCTTCGTTTGGCGCCTTCTACAACCCCGGCGTCTCCCACGACGTTTTCGTTGCCAAGATGGCCAACATGGAAGTAATGGATTTGATTTCAGCGATGTCCACAAAACTTCTGATTATCGTCGTTGCCTTCATGGTCATGCTGACGATCGTCTGCATTGTCTATAAGGACTATAAGCGCCCGGAAAAAGGAGCCGTTGCTGAAAATAACGGTGAACAAAGAGCATCCAATTTGCCTGAAAAGATTAACCTTGCCTACGCTATCGCTCCGCTTGTTCCGATCGCCTTGTTGCTGCTTTGCACGCTCTACTTCAATGTGAAGATCTCTGTGGCCACGGCTATGTTGATCGGTGCCATTTATGCTTTGGCTGTGACGAGAACGAGCCCGGCTGAATGCACGAAGAAATTCTTCGACGGCATGGGCAGCGGCTACGCCAAGATCCTCGGTATTATCATCGCTGCCGGCGTATTTGCGGCCGGTTTGCGCGCGGCCGGCGTCATTGATATTTTGATCAACTTCCTTCAAAACTCCAGCGAATGGGCCAAGATCGGCGGCAGTGTCGGTCCATTCCTCTTAGGTGTTTTGACGGGTTCGGGCGACGCAGCAGCCTTTGCCTTTAACGAAGCGGTCACACCTCATGCCGCCTCCTTCGGTATGACTATCCCTGATTTGGGTATGCTCGCTGCTATCACTGGCGGTATCGGCCGTACGGCCTCTCCCTTGGCGGGCGGCGTGATTTTGGTCGCAGGCCTTGCAGGCGTCAATCCGATGGAAATCGTAAAGCGCACAGCTCCCGCCTGTATCGTCTTGATGATTGTGACCTATATCGTTTTCTAATCTAATCATCAAACCATTATCAAAACGCCGATATCATCTCGATGTCGGCGTTTTTTATAAGACCGTTATTTTGTTTTTTCAAAATGCTGATAGTCTTTTCGCGTTTTCCAGTCTCCGCCCCACTCAAAGCCTCTTTTCTTAAACTCTTGAACACACAAATCATCGGCGCTAATCTTATAGACAAAATTTTGTTCTCGATCCACGTACGGCATACCGGCTTTGGGACTGACAAACGTTCCTTTATCGGTTTTAACCACATAGGGATTGAAGAGCGGATTGATATCGATAGCCATTCCGTGGCTGTGATTCGATAACACTCGAGTACCTTGAACAAATCTGAAATTAAAAGCTGATGAATTATTCTCACTCATGGATTTCTCGTCATCGGCCCCGTAGTTATCAATTAGCACCATTTTTTCGATCGGATAGCGGTTTTTAAAAAGGATTTTGAAAACGTCTAAAACATCCTGACTGATAGCCTGATTGACAACCATTTCACCTAAACGGATACGGTTGTCAGCGGTGTAATGCAGCACTTTCAGATAGCGCAACTTTTCTCTCGAAACTGTGCAATTGGCAGGATATGAATTCCCTTTCATCCGATCGAAGATTTCGTCTGCAATAGGTGAAGCTGAAAAGCATTGTTGATCGCAAAAAGCCTGAACACCTTCTTCAGAAACGAAAGAAGCGGCTTGCCAGTGGCTTATTTTTGATTCATCCGCAAGCAGGCTTTCTAAACTTTGCGCATTGGCAAGAAAACATAATGAGAAAAGAGGAAAAAAGAAAATCCTATTTAAACTGATCGCCATTTCTGAAACATCGCCTATTGATTGCCTTGCTTGCATTGTAACGAACTGTCTTAGCCTGAAATTGTTTGGCAACGTCAAAATGGTCAATTCAAAGGCGCCCAACTTTTTCTTGATTGAGACAAAAGAAACCTTACGGACCGAAGGCAAACACCTTCGGCCGTCTATTTTTGATTGAATTCTTGTGGAACACTAAATCAGGCTTTTTCTTTAATCACGTAGCCGTACGCACGCTTTCTGCCGTCAGCGTCCTGCTGGATATAAACGCCTTGAAGTTCGGGTGAAAAGCCCGGCATGCGGTTGATGCCTTCTTCAAGTGCCAAGAAGTATTGCAACACCGCGTCACTCCAAACCTCACCTGGCACACAACAAAGCACGCCCGGCGGATAAGGCAGAGCACCTTCAGCGGCAATGCGGCCTTCGGCCTTTTCAAGCGGCACCAATTCCACATGACCGCGGATGAATTCAAAGTGAGCCTCCTGCGGCTGCATGGCCATCTTCGGGAAATGAGCCTTACGGAACATTTCCTTTTGCAATTGCTTCACATTGCGGCTTCTGTAGAAGTCGTGCATTTCTTGGCAAAGCTGACGGATGGTGTAACCGCGGTAGCGTTCTTCGTTAGCCGAATAGACACTGGGTAAGACTTCAGACAAGGGGGCGTCAGCATCAAGCAACTCTTCAAATCGCTTGATTTGAGTGACCAAGTGCGTCATCTTCGCCATGTCTTCGGCAGGAGTCATTAAGAAAAGAATGGAATTTAAGTCACACTTTTCAGGGATGATATTGTTTTCACGCAAGTAGTTGGCAAGAATGGTTGCCGGTACGCCAAAATCATCATATTCCCCGGTTTCGGTGTTGATTCCCGGCGTCGTTAAAAGGAATTTACAGGGGTCAACAAAATATTGGTGTTCGCCATAGCCTTCGAAAGCGTGCCACTTTTCACCGGGCTTGAAATCAAAAAACTTCAAATCACGAGCCATTTCTTCGGTCTCAAAGCTTTCCCACGGACGGCCGTCCACAACGGTCGGCACAAAGGGACGGATATGGTGGCAGGTCTTCAAAAGTAATTTTCTGGCTTCAATCCCCACCTTGACACAATCAAGCCACAAGGCCTTGCCCAACTCCCCTTCATGCATCTTGGCGTTAACATCCAACGCGGCAAAAAGCGGATAGAAGGGACTCGTGGAAGCATGCATCATAAAGGCGTTATTTAAACGCTTGTGAGGCACATAGCGATCCTGCCCCTTGATGTGGCTGTCCTTTTTGTGAATTTGAGAAGTTTGTGAGAAACCGGCTTGCTGCTTATGAACCGATTGAGTCACAAAGATACCGGGATCTTCGGGGCCAAGTTCAAGAAGCAGCGGCGAGCAGTCCTTCATCATCGGGATAAATTGCTCGTAGCCCACCCAGGCAGAGTCAAAAAGGATGTAATCACAGAGATGACCGATGGAGTCAACCACTTGGTGAGCGTTATAGATTGTGCCGTCATAGGTGCCCAATTGGATCACAGCCAAGCGGAAGGGGCGCTTTTGATCGGCTTTTTCAGGAGCGACTTCACGCACCAAACCGCGCAGATATTCTTCATTGAAGCAATGAGCGTCAATGCCGCCGATAAAACCATAGGGATTGCGGGCTGTTTCAAGATAAACAGGGGTTGCGCCAGCTTGAAGCAACGCACCATGGTGGTTGGATTTATGATTGTTACGGTCAAAAAGCACTAAATCGCCCGGAGCTAAAACGGCATTCAACACGACTTTATTTGAAGCCGACGTACCGTTTAAAACGAAGTAGGTTTTATCAGCGTTATAAATTTTAGCGGCCGCTTTTTGCGCGGCACATGGAGCGCCTTCGTGAATCAGCAAATCGCCCATGGAAACGTCGGCATTACAAAGGTCAGCACGGAAAATAGATTCGCCGAAAAAATTGTAGAAAGCGCGGCCTGCCGGGTGGCGACGGAAGAACGCGCCCCCCTGGTGCCCCGGGCAGTCAAACTGAAGGTTGCCCGCTTGAACATACTTTTCAAGGCTCCCAAAGAATGGCGGCAGTAACTGTTCTTCATACTTTTGAGCCGCGTTATCGACTTGACGCCCATAAAAAGCTTTGTTGGTCGGATTGGTATCCATCACGCCATAAAGTTGTCCGACCGGCAATTGAGATGGGTCATCGGAAACGGCAAAAACCGGAATTCCCAAGTGAAGGGACTGCACCTCTTCGAGCTTGCCGGCCCGAAGATCTTCACTGCTTAAAACAACCGCGGACACTTCCATCCAGTCTGCCCCCTTTACGGGAACTTGCTCATGAATGGATTCAAAAACATCTTCCAAGCCAGCGCTTACGGCAACTTTTAATTGTTTCATAATTGGTTATCCTTAGAAAAATTCCATCACTGCGCGTTGCTCAACACCTCTCAAGGAGGTTTCCCCATTCACTAAACACCGTTTATTCGATGCTCTTGGGCAACATTAGCCGTAACAGAATCAAATTTTATATGGTGGAAGTTTGACGAGAGAAATTTCGTCAGTTCAGCCCTAACGATACGGGCCTAACCAAACGTGGCGGAAGAATCGTTGGAGGAGGCGGAAAAACGACAATAGCTAAAGCAAGAGCGACAGCTAAAACACGTAATGTGCCGTATTCGACGAATCACAGCATTTTGCACCCAGTGATTCACATGCATTTTGGTTCTCCTAAATGCAATCTCTCCTATACTTCGTTAATGTATTTTTACATCAACGCTTTTCATTTTTACATAAAAATTCTTTAAAAACAAACAACAGTATCGATATTCGTTTAGTAAAAAAATCCCCATCCATCAGGACAGGGATTGACAATGTTGGCTGAAAAATATTCTTACTGGACGTCTTCTTCGTCTGCAGTAACCGTCCTCACGACGTAGAGCTTATCGTTTTCACGAACTTTTTCTGCCACTTTGAAAGTGATATCCATTCCCTTTTGAATGTTTTCAACCGCTACGTCATCAACAAGAATTTTTTCAGGCGTTACGTACACAGCTCCGGTTGTCGGTCCCGTGATTAAAAGCTTTTCTCCAAGTTTAAAGTTTTGCGCCTGAACCAAAAATTCAGCCACACCTAATTTAGAGTAATACTTTAAGCACTTGCCCGTATAAAACTTCTTTTCCGTCGCTCTTGAGCCATAGTGCTCGGTGAGTTCACCGACGGGCTGTCCCAGATAAAAACCATCCCAAAAGCCTCGATTAAAAACCGTCGCCAGCCGCGCGTCCCATGACTGAGAGAGCTCCTCAGTCCAACGATCTTCGGCGATGGCCTTTAACGCTTCGTCGTAACACTCAACGACCGTGCGAACGTATTCCGGTCCCCGCGCCCGTCCTTCAATTTTAAAAACCCGAACGCCCGCTTTCACCATTCTGTCCAAGAATCCGATGGTCTTCAGATCTTTCGGACTCATGATGTATTCATTGTCAATTTCAAATTCAATATCGCGCTCCTTATCTTTCGCTATGTAGGAACGACGACAGGTTTGAATGCAGCTGCCGCGATTGGCGCTGTAACCACGGGTGGAAAGACTCAGGTAACACTTGCCGCTCACCGCCATGCAAAGCGCGCCGTGGCAGAACATTTCAATACGAACCAATTTGCCAGAAGGGCCGCAAATTTTTTCTTCCTCAATGGCTTTGGAAATGGCCGTCACTTGCTTGAGCGTGAGCTCTCGGGCTAAGACCACAACATCGGCAAATTGAGAGAAAAAGCGAAGTGACTCGACGTTGGAAATGTTCAATTGCGTTGACAGATGGACTTCAAGGCCAATTTGCCGGCAGTAGCTCATGACCGCGACATCCGAGGCAATGATTGCGTCAATCCCCGCCTCTTTAGCCGCCTCTAAAATTTCACGCATCAAGGGACGTTCTTCATCGTAAATGATGGTATTGACCGTCAGATAACTCTTGATACCGTGTTCACGGCAAATCCCTGCAATTTCTTTTAGATCGGCAATCGTAAAGGTTTTTGCCGAGTGGGCACGCATATTGAGATTTTCAACCCCAAAATAAACGGCATCAGCATGGGCTTGGATAGCTGCATAAAGGGACTCTCTCGAGCCCACGGGAGCCATGATTTCAAAATCACTTCGTTTAAGCATTGGTTTCAATCCTAAAATCCTGATGCGGGCTGGTGCTCGAAATCAAGCACCATGTCATACCAAGCGGCTCCCCCATGAACGGAGGCTGAAAGTCCTTTGTTCATAAAGCCAAATTGCTCGTAAAAGGCAATCAGCTCTTCTTTACAAGTCAAAATCAGACCGCGGCGGTTTTCGTTGCGTGCCTTCTCAATCATTTCCATCATTAATAACGAGGCGTAGCCGCGATGTCTTTTCTGGGGCAATACTGCCAAACCGAACACGCTTTGCCAGGCACCATTGGGGTTATGCAGTGACGCATCTTCGTAAAGATCATCGGTAATCGTTTGCTGATCGGTCACCATGCCGTCGATGAGGCCGCAGATATTGCCATCTTCTTCCAACACAATGAAACAGTCGGCAAAAACCGCCAGACGCTTTTTAAAATTTTCCAAACTGCAAGCTTCCGCGGGCGGGAAAGAAGCACTTTCCACCCCTGCCAAAGCCTCCGCATCGTCAATCGTTGCATAACGAAGCTGAATCACGCTCTAAGCTCCTAAAAAAGAAGCGCCCGGGGTCGACAGGGCCTGGGCGCCGCGGGCGGTCAAAACCGCCCGAATTCAAATCAAAGATTATTTTTTCCACTTACCGTGTACAAGCACCACGCGATAGCCATCGGCATCTTCATAGGCCACACAAGGCCACTTTCCGTTGACATACTGCACGGGCGGTGTCACCTGAGGTACACCGGCTTGGAACATGGCCGCCAACCGAGCGCTCCAATGTTCTTCCTCTTCAATACAAAAGACCCGATAATGCTCAGCCGACGGCGCACGCGGAGCGCCTTCACTGCCTCTGACCTGAGAAAATTCAAACTGATACGGCCAATCCTTATGACCCAAGAGCACGGTGTCCATGCCGTCAACATTTTCACTGCGATCGAGTACTTCAAAACCCAAACCGTCACGATAAAAAGGCAACAACAATTCAATATCTTTTGTTTGGCGAGACAGACGTAATTTCGGATAAGCCGTCATGTTTCGAACTCCTAATAAACTGTGCGATTGTCAAAGTAACGGATTTATTATAGACGCTGCCATTGCTTTTTTCGCTCTTTTGACCGCGTTTTTGCCTAGAAAAAGCGTAGGAAAAACAAAACGTTTTTATTAAAATGAGTAGTTTCAGAGAATTCTTTTGAAGGACGCCGGAATTGAAACTGACCGTCAAGATCCAATCTATTGAAAAAATCAACTCACAAGCACTCATCATCGGCTTGTTTGAAAAGACAAAGACCACTCGCTCTGAGAGCAAAGTCGAGGGGCTCGATCAGTCCATCAGCGACATGGTGTCTGTTGATGGTTTTAAAGCTGGGCTCGGCGAGGTGACGCGCGTGTTGCGCCCGATGGGAATGTCTGCCCGAGAATTGATTTTGGTCGGTCTGGGACCACAGGAAAAGTTTGACGAAGATGCGTTCACACGCGCCGCACGGGCTGCATTGGCTGCCACTCGGGCAGAATCGGTTTCGGTTTTACTCTCCGATTGGTGTTTAGAAAATAAGACCGAAGAGTGGTCCGTTTTACAACTGGCGATCGCCGCCGGCACTGCTTTTGAACCGCTCACGGAAGAAAACAGAAAACTATTGGAAAAGCGCCATGTCAACATTATCGTCAGACAAAAAGGCATCGCGTTAACCCAAACGGCCGAGATCGGTCAAGCAATTGCATCGGCCATCAATCGTGCCAAAGTTTGGGGGAATCTTCCTGCCAATATCTGCACGCCATCGTATCTGGCCGATGAAGCAAAGAAACTTGCGTCCGTCAAAGGTGTCACAGTTAAGATTCATGATGAAAAAGCCGCTCGAAAAATCGGCATGAATGCCTTCCTTGCCGTGGCGCAAGGTTCCCGTGAAGCGCCGCGCTTTATTGAACTGCACTACAGCGGCGCAGGCAAAAACGAATCGCCCGTCTGCTTGGTTGGCAAGGCAATCACTTTGGATGCCGGCGGTCTGTGCCTTAAACCTTCAGCGCATATCACTGAGATGAAGTTTGATATGGCTGGCGGCGCAGCGGTTTTAGCTGTTTTTGAAGCGATCGCCAAAGAAAAGTGGCCGATCAATCTTGTGGCTTTAATTCCTGCCTGTGAAAATTTACCCGATGGCGCAGCCTACAAACCCTCCGACGTTATCAAGACACTTTCGGGCAAAACCGTAGAAATCACCAATACCGATGCTGAAGGTCGATTGATTTTGGCCGATGCCCTAACATACGCCTCGCGCTTTGAGCCGCAAGCCATTATTGATGTGGCAACGCTCACCGGTGCCGTTCAAGTGGCCTTGGGTTCGGATATCAGCGGTCTTTTTGTCAACGACCCCGTTTTGTGTGACATGGTAGAAACCTCTGCCGATGTCGCTCACGACCCTGTCTGGGCTCTGCCCTTTGGCGGCCGCCGCTTTAAAGAATTAATTAAGAGCAATGTTGCCGATTGCGTTAACACCGGCCCGCGCGGAGTGGGCGGATCCTGCGTAGCCGCAACATTTTTAAGCCAATTTGTCGACGATGAAACACCGTGGGCTCACCTTGACGTGGCTGCTACAGCTTATAAGTCCGGTAAAGACGCGCACAGCACCGGTCGTCCCGTGGCGCTTTTGATGATGCTTTTGCACCAAATGGCCAGCGTCGCTGAGTAAAAAAGAAATGGCGCAACGAATCGACTTTCACTTTAACGTTCCCAACAGGCTGCTTTACGCCTGCCGGGTTGTACGCAAAGCACGTGCCAACAACATGACGGTGGCCGTGTGGACGCGCGATGCGCATAGGCTTGATTTCTTTGTCCGTCAACTCTGGAGTTTCGAGCCGACGGGTTTCTACCCCCACGTTGCCGCCGATGATGAATTGGCGGCCGAAACGCCGATTGTTTACCACACGGACGAAAAGCTCTTGCCTGCTCGAGATGTTTTGTTATTGCTCGATGATGAAGTTCCCGATGACTGGAAGAGTCTCTTTAGCCGTTTTGGGCGGGTGATTGATATCGTCGGGGCGGCAGAGTCTGAGCGGCAGCCTGCGCGCGAGCGTTTTAAGATTTACCGGTCGGCGGGGCTGGCTCCCGTCGCCCATGACCAAGGAGCACAACACGCATGACCAATGAATTACTGCGAAAAGAGCCCACCATCGCCCATCACGATGACATCCCCGTTCTGAACGACCGAATCAATGTCTCGTGGGAAAAACTAAGCCGTGTGCTTGAACCGGTCGGCATGCCCGGTCATGGCCAAAACGCCTCTTCGCTGTCCGATCAAGAAATGGCGTTGGTGCTCGCGGGCGACCGAATCGCCGAGAATGTATCGGCACAGATGGACGACATTTTAAGTATGGCTATTAACAATAGTTACCATCGTCTGCGCGCTGACCTGACCAATCAATTACGAGCCGCCGTCAAAGAAGCGGTTCATGAAGAGATTGAAAAAATCGTACAATCCGACAAACGTTCCAATTTGTCGTAACGAACACCGAATTTGTAAAAACTTTAGTTTTGAAAGATTGAAAAATGAGTACTGAAGAACTTGCCAAGAGCTTTGAACCGGCACAAATTGAAAAGCGCTGGTACGAAACGTGGGAAAAGCGCGGCTACTTTGCCGGCAAACTTGACCCCACGAAACCTTCCTTCAGCATCCAGCTGCCCCCGCCCAACATCACGGGCATTTTGCACATGGGGCACGCTTTTAACCAGACGGTAATGGATACGCTTGTGCGCTACCACCGTATGAAGGGCTACAACACGACTTGGGTCCCGGGAACCGACCACGCCGGTATTGCCACGCAAATTGTTGTTGAACGTCAGCTTGAAAAAGAAGGACTGAATCGCCGCGATATGAAGCGTGAAGACTTCATTGCGCGTGTGTGGGAATGGCAAAAGTTCTCGGGCGGCACGATTTTGCAGCAGATTCGCCGCATGGGTGACTCGGTTGACTGGGATCGTCTGTACTTCACCATGGACGAAAAACTCTCCAAGGTGGTCGTAGATACATTCGTCAAACTCTACAACGACGGTTTGATCTATCGCGGCACTCGTTTGGTGAACTGGGATCCGAAGCTGCAAAGCGCCGTGAGCGACCTGGAAGTCGAAAGCGTTGAAGAAAACGGGCACCTTTGGGAAATCCGCTACCCGGCCGCCGACGGCGGTGAAGGCGTTGTGGTGGCAACCACCCGTCCGGAAACACTTTTCGGCGACCAAGCCGTGGCCGTGCACCCGGAAGATGAACGCTATCAATCGCTTATTGGCAAAGAATTAGTTCTGCCGCTTTGCAACCGCACCATCCCGGTAATCGCTGATGAATACGTTGATCGTGAGTTTGGCTCCGGTTGCGTGAAGATCACCCCTGCGCACGACTTTAACGACTTTGCAGTCGGTCAGCGCCACAACCTTACGCCGATGTCGGTTTTAACCAAGACCGCCAAGATGAATAACAATGTCCCGGAAAAATACCGCGGCATGGATCGCTATGAAGCTCGTAAGGCGGTCATCAAGGACTTGGAAGCTCAAGGACTTTTGGTGGGCATTAAGGATCACAAGCACATGGTGCCGAGAGTCTCCCGTACGGGCGAAGTGGTCGAACCCATGTTGTCCGAACAGTGGTACATGGCCATGAGCAAACCGGCTCCCGCCACGGCCCACTTCCCCGGCAAATCCATCGGTGAAATCGGTCTTGAGGCCGTTGAGTCCGGTGAAGTCAATATTCAGCCCAAAGAATGGCGTGGTGTTTATCGTCAGTGGCTCGAAAACATTCAAGACTGGTGCTTGTCCCGTCAGCTTTGGTGGGGTCATCAGATTCCGGCCTGGTACGACGAAAAAGGCAACGTTTACGTTGCTCATAACGAAGAGGAAGCTCAGGCTCAGGCCGGAGCCGGCGTGAAGCTGACGCGTGATGAAGATGTTCTGGATACGTGGTTCTCTTCTGCCATGGTCCCCTTCTCCACCCTTGGCTGGCCCGATAGGGAAAAGATGGCTAGCGAAGGCTATGATCTTTTCTTACCGAGCTCCATGCTCGTGACGGGCTATGACATCATCTTCTTCTGGGTTGCCCGTATGGTGATGATGACTCGTTACTTCACGGGCCGAGTCCCCTTCAAGGGTGTTTACCTGCACGGCTTGGTGCGTGACGCTGAAGGCAAGAAGATGTCTAAGAGCGAAGGCAACACGCTTGACCCGCTCGACATCATGGACGGCATTGATCTCGAAAGCCTGGTGAAGAAAAACACGCGCGGCTTGCGTCAGCCGGAAAAGGCTCCGCAGGTTGAAAAGAAACTTCGCAAAAATTATCCCAACGGCATTGCCCCGCACGGCGCCGATGCCTTGCGTTTCACCATGGCCGCCTACGCCACGCTTGGCCGCAACATCAACTTTGACTTGCGCCGCGCTGAAGGCTACCGCAACTTCTGCAATAAACTTTGGAACGCCACACGCTTTGTGCTTATGAACGTTCAAGGCAAGGACTGCGGATTGGATGCAAGCCTGCCGCAAGAACGCTCTTTCGTGGACGAATGGATTCTTCGTGAATTGGACCGCACGATTGGCGAAGTGGAAAAAGCCTTTGCGGAATGGCGTTTGGATAATGCCGCCAACGCTATCTACTCCTTCGTTTGGGATCAATACTGCGACTGGTATCTGGAATTATCTAAGGTGCAGCTTGCTAACGGCACCGAAGCCCAGCAACGCGCCACGCGTCATACCTTGATCACGGTGTTGGAAGCCGTGCTTCGTTTAGCTCATCCGATTATTCCGTTTATTACGGAAGAGTTGTGGCAAAAAGTGAGCGTTGTGGCCGGTACCCGCAATGAGGACGAAGAAACCAGCGTGATGATTCAAGATTATCCGCAAGCCTCTTTTGCCGGTGAAGATACCGGAGCCGATCATAAGATGGCACTCACAAAGCAAATGATTGACGCGGTTCGCAACCTGCGTGGCGAAATGCAGCTCTCGCCCTCTCAACGCATCCCATTGGCTGTTCAAGGCAATGAAGATGTGTTGAAGACGGTGGCTCCGTACATTATGCATTTGGCTCGCGTCAGTGAAGTGACGATTTGCGAAGACATCAACAAGGCAAACGAAGGCTCGATCGCCCCGGTTGCTATTGTTGAAGACTATAAACTCATGCTGGTTGTGAAAATTGACGTGGCCGCTGAACGTGAACGTTTAGGTAAGGAAGCCGCTCGCTTAGAAGGCGAAATCGCCAAAGCCAATGCCAAGCTTTCGAACGAAAAATTCACGGCTCGCGCCCCGGAAGCAGTCGTCAATCAAGAACGTGAACGCCTGGCAAACTTCACTAAGCTCTTAGCAAAGGTCCAGGAACAGCTCGATAAGCTGCCTAAAGCTTAATTTCATCGAGAATTTCCATCACCCAACCCGAGTCATCCGATCGGATGCTCGGGTTTTTTCTTAAGGTTTTGGATTACACCGAGAGTCAAAAAGCGGAGTATCTTGGGGAAGGGCACGTATACCTTACGTGCGTTCTATAAGAAGGAGCCAATACTATGAAATTAACAAAAATTGCCGCTGGTATCTTGATGGCCGCTACGTTGACCGCTTCAAGCCTTGCATTGGCCGCTGACCGTCCGCGTGACATGGGAATCGAAATCGGCGTATTGCATCCGGGTGCCAACAACGCTATTACGGACGTCAAAGGCGTGCTTGTCGGTCAAGTCACCCTCGTTGACGAAAAGAAAGGTATGCACACGGGTGTCACCGCCATTGTTCCTCACACGGACAACATCTTTAAGAACAAAGTGCCCGCTGGTGTTTTCCTTGCCAATGCTTTCGGCAAGATGACGGGTTATCCGCAAGTTCAGGAATTAGGCAATATCGAAACGCCTATCGTTCTTACCAACACGCTTAACGTAGCCGCCGGTATTGACGGCATCATCGACTACACCTTCTCGTTTAAGGATAACGATGATGTGCGCTCGGTCAACGCCATTGTCGGTGAAACCAATGACGGTTCCATCAACGACATTCGCGCCCGTTTCGTTAAACCCTCTGACGTTTTGAAAGCCATTCAATCTGCCAAGTCCGGTCCAGTTGAAGAAGGCTGTGTAGGAGCCGGTTCCGGCACAATCGCTTTTGGTTTCAAGGGCGGTATCGGTACGGCTTCCCGTGTACTGCCGAAGTCCATGGGCGGTTATACGGTTGGTGTCTTGGTGCAAACGAACTTTGGCGGTTTACTCAATATTGATGGCGTCGAAGTGGGCGAAGCATTGGGCGGCTATCCGTACCAAAAAGAAATTGAAAGCGCTGACGGCTCCATCATGATGATTGTGGCCACCGACGCTCCGTTGAGCTCCCGCAACCTTGAACGCGTTGCCAAGCGCGCTTGGCTCGGTATGGGCAAGGCCGGTGGCGTGGCTTCGAACGGTTCCGGTGACTTCGTGATCGCCTTCTCGACGAACAAGTCCATGCGTGTGCCCTATGATGCCAAGGCTAACGAAACGCTCAAGCGCGATGTGGTGCAAAACGACAACATGACGCCTTTGTTCATGGCAACGATTGAAGCCACGGAAGAAGCCATTGTCAATTCGTTATTTGCCGCGAAAGATACGAAGACCTACAAGGGCACGACCGTGAAGGCTTTGCCTGTTGATAAGGTCATGCAAATGATGAAAGAACACAATAAGATTGTTTCTAAGAAATAATCTGACTTCATCTGATTAAACCGCAGAATCCGCCGGTGACTGTAGTGATCGGCGGATTCTTTTGTTAAAGTTAGCCTAATTTGAATGACGTTTGATCGGCTTGAGGCCGATTCTCGGAAAGGAACACGCATCATGACTGAACATTTTCAAGGAAAACGACCCCGTGAATGGGGCATCTCTTTCGGCGTCCTGCCGACCGGCACCTATAACGCTATCACCGACGTCAAGGGCGTTAAAGTCGGCCAAGTCACTTTGATTGACGATGCCAAAGGGATGCGTACCGGTGTGACAGCCATTCTTCCTCACGACGGCAATATTTTTCAGCACAAAGTCGCAGCCGGTATTTTCTTGGGTAATGCTTTCGGCAAGATGGTGGGTTACCCTCAGGTCAAAGAGCTCGGAAATATCGAAACGCCCATTGTTTTAACCAATACTTTAAATTTAGCCTCCGCCATTGATGGCATCATTGATTACGTTTTCAGCTTCAAGGAAAACGACTCTGTTGAGTCCGTTAATTGCGTTGTGGGCGAAACCAATGATGGAGCGATCAACAATATCCGCAAGCGTTTTGTCACCAGGGAGGATGTTTTAAAGGCTATTGTCGAAGCCAAAGACGGTCCGGTTGAAGAAGGCGGAGTCGGGGCCGGTACGGGGACAAAGGCTTTTAACTTTAAAGGTGGCATCGGTACGGCTTCCCGTAAACTGCCGGACAATATGGGTGGCTACACCGTAGGGGTGCTCGTACAGAGCAATTTCGGCGGACTTTTAAATATTAATGGCGTTGAGGTAGGCAAGGCACTAGGAGGCTTCCCCTATCAAAAAGAAATTGAGTGCGCCGATGGCTCCATCATGATGATTGTCGCCACCGATGCCCCGCTTGAAGCCAGAAATTTGGAACGAGTGGCCAAACGGGCCTTTATGGGACTGGCTAAAACGGGCGGCGTTGCCTCAAACGGTTCCGGAGACTTTGTGATTGCGTTTTCGACCAACGAAAGTGTTCGGGTGGAACACAAAGCTAAAAAACTGGCCAAACAAACCATGTCTGTCGTTCGCAACGATGATATGACCCCGATTTTCATGGCTACCATTGAAGCCACCGAAGAAGCCATCATCAATTCACTTTTTGCGGCACACGACACCCCGACTCATGACGGCCGAGTCATTAAGGCTCTGCCTCTTGATAAAGTCATGGAAATGATGCGCAAACACGCAAAAATTGGTTAATTGACTTAGTAAGGCCGGTTCAAATAACGCTGCCGGCCTTTTTTAGTTCTCTTCGTTTTTAATTTGATTAGCCGTCAAAGCTTCGTGCCCCACGTTAAGTTTTTGCGGACGCTTTTTCCAGACAATCCAATAAAGCGGAATGGTGAGGGCAACAACGGCGGCGTTAATGGCAAAAATGCCCGCGTAACCCACCGGCTGAACCAAAAAACCGGATAAGTACGGAGCCATGCCCACACCCAAGTCAAAGAAGATGAAAATGGTGCTCGTAGCCTGAGCAAACCGCTCACGCGGCACTAAAGAAATACCGGAAACTTGAGAAAGTGATTGAAAGTTTCCGAATCCCAAGCCCATGATGGCGCCGGCTAACAGAACCACCCAACTGCCTGCGTGAGATGCAAGCAACAAAAGCCCCACAATCATTAACACGAGTGTTGAGAAAATTAACACTACCGGACCATGAGCATCATAGAATTTTCCCGTTATCGGACGCGTGAGTAAGCTTGCTCCCGCGTACAAAAGGAAAAAGCTTGAAGCGGCAGCCACCACGTCATACGTTTTTGCATAATCGGCGAGCAGCGCCTGAACATTGCCCCAGGTCAAACAAACGATACCGACAAAGATACTGAAGGGCACCAAACGTTTGTCAATGAAATCGTCAAGTGAGAGACTCTTTTTCTCACGTTTTTGATCTTTGGAGGGCGTGACATCAATGACAAACCACATCAAAAGAAGACTGACAGCAGACAATCCCGTAGCGATACTGAAAATACCGTCATAACCCAGCGAGCCGATTAACGCGATACCGATAAAAGGACCAAAGCACAGCGCCAGAGCCGTACTCATCGAAAAATACGAAATTCCGCGCCCATGAAACTGTCTGGGAACAATCGTAGCCACATAGGTACCGGTGGCCGTGCCGATAACGCCCATGGCTACGCCTGAGATAAAACGAACGGAGAAAATCTGCCATATTTCGTGTGAAAAGAAATAAGCCACGTTCATTAAAAAGAAAAAGAAAACTCCGATACCTAAAACACGCCGATAGCCAACATCACGAATAATACTGCCGGTGAAAAAACGACCCACCAGGCAACCGATCACAACGATCCCCGTCGCAAGACCGGCCGTTGAGGCAGAAGCAGAAAAACCGTCCATTAAATAGCGAGTACAAACAACAAAAATGGCGTAGTAGCCAATCATGCCTAGCATATTGATAAGCGAGATCGCAACAAACGTACGGGAAAAAATAGCGCGCAAGGCGCTTTGCGGTGCTTCAGAACCCATTTCATTCAGCATAAAAAGCAATAGAGAGAAGGCCGGGTATCTTACTACTTTTTTTTCTGCTCTCTATAGCATCAGACACATATGATCAGTACCGTATATTTTTTGTTTTTCTGAGTAGTTGCCCTTAGTTTCTAGAAAAATTAATCCAAAAAGCCTATTTTTTGGCTCTAATTCTCTATATAGAATGATTTCATCATGAAAGCAAAATCGTCTTTAACCTCTTTGGCTCAATCTCGCCGTTGGTGGTGGCTCACTCATTAGTAGCGGGCCTTGGACGATTTACGCTTGACTGAATACCCCCAATATTAGCCCGCGAAATGCGGGCTTTTTCTTATCTATCCGGTTTCGCGGCTAACTCCAAAAAAGGAAATGTGATGAGTTACCGGATACAAAAAAAAAGAAAAATCTCCTCCGTACACGATGGCAAAAAGCTTCACGTTAAAAGTTTTTTCAATGTACTTTAAAGGGATTTCATCATGTTATTTCAACACGCTGCTTCTGTAACACGCCGCGCTTTAACACTATCGGCCATCTCCTTGCTATTGGTCGGCGCATATAGCGATGCTTTCGCTCAAGAGGAAAAAGTTTTTCGCTGGAGCAGCGCCGGGGACTTTCACACCTTTGATGTTCACGCACAAAACGAGTCACTCAATTCCGCTGCCAACGCCGCGGTTTATCACCAACGTCGTAAAACCACCTCATTCATGAGGTGGATATAAGACGGCAATCCGTAGGATTGCTAAAAATCAAATCCTGACGATTAAATACTTGAACAATAAGATCTGACCATGATACGATTCTGACATGTCGTTCGTATCGTATCAATTTAGGATCTATCCAAATACCTTTCAGCGTCAATCTCTGATTGACCACTTTGGTTGCACCCGTTGGGTTTACAACCGCTATCTCTCTGAAGCACCCGATGGTCACTCGCTCATTGAAAGAATAGAGAGCCGAAACGGTGAACGGATTCTTGAGCATGCGGAGAAAATCGGCTTTGGCGATCGCCGCTATCGTTTAGTCTGCATTGATTAGCTGTGTTTTAATCACAAAATTTCTGCAAGCCTCGCAAGATATCCTCTTACGAGGCTTTGCTTTATGATTCACATGAGTTGGTTTGATGGAGTGAAAGATGGTTGAAAACGGAGTGCTTGCCGGAGACTACCAAGGCTACCGAATTGACAACAATGAAATTCAGCTTCCGCTTCGGGAAAGTTGTCGCATCCAAAAAGAAATTGAAGCGCAAGGCTTTAGAACGGTGCGCAGTGACAGTTTCATCCCGCTTAACAAGGATTTTATTCAGAGCTATCAACTGATTGATTCCATTGATGACATTCAAAAAGATGTCTTCAGCGCCTTATTCAGAGGCGGGGTTGGACAAATGATTTTTGGCAATCCTGGTGGTGTTGGAGGCGCAACCATCGCTAAAAATCGCAACGACGGCTACAAAATCGTTGATGTGCAATTCAGAAATGGAAAAAGAAGTCTCCTTCGGCTGGATCTAAGAGCTTGGGAAGTATTTCTGGCTGAAAGTTATTGTTCGCCTGATTATGAACCCAAACCGATTGTTCGTCCCAAACTTACGAAAACATTTCAAATAGCCCGAAGCATTCTGGCCTTAGCAATGGTTATTGGAATCGTTTGGCTTGTTGTGCGCTGCACAATGTAGTCTTGGTCAAATGAAATACCAAGAGAAACACCTGAAATATGAGAGGATTTGTTAAGTTATTGATTTATAAGAATAAAAATGGCGGAGAAGGGGGGATTCGAACCCCCGAAGCCCGTTTTGCGAGCTTGCACCCTTAGCAGGGGTGTGCCTTCAGCCTCTCGGCCACTTCTCCGCACAATCTGAGCGTTGCTCAGTAAGAATGGGGATTTTATAAGATTTAAATTTGTTTTTCAACTACATTTTGTACCAGTCGTCAATCGGAAAAGACCTTTGCTATTTTTTCGGGCATTTTTTACCTGATCTTTCGCTTTTCGGTGAAATAATCTGCGAACACACTCCCCTTAATAAATCGACTTCCGGTTGAGTGAGCTGCGTTCGAGAAAAAAGTCTTCTGACTCGAGGCATAAACAACTTCGGCTCCTTGGGATCCAACACGCCGCAGTGAATCATTGCCTCTTCAAAATGAGCTAAAAAGCCCTCAATTGCCTGAGGTCCTGCGAGTTTTTCACCGGCGAATCGCTCCTGCCACTCATAAAGCCCATCATGAGTGATCGTCTTATCCATCATCGCCATGTGCATTTCATAAGCCATGATTTGAACAGCCTGGGATAAATTCAGGCTAGTGCAGTCAGGGTCGGCCGGGATGGCTGCGCAACCTTGACACATTGCCATCTGCTCGTTGGAAAGACCGGTTCGTTCGCAACCGAAAACAAAAGCGATATTCCCCTGCTTCTCTTTTACAAAATCGACTGCTTTTTCGGCAACAGCTCTCACCGGTTCGATGGCGGGGCCAAATTCACGATCGTAACCCGACATCGCCCAGGCAAAATGAACACCTTCAAGCGCCTCCAAGAGTGAGCCATAGGAACGACTTGATTGAAGGACATCCACACTGCTTGTTGAATAAGCGATCGCCTCGGGGTGAGTGCGGTAATTTTCTTCCCAAGGACTCACAACTCGAAGATCTCTGAAACCCATCGTTTTGATAGCCCGCGCGGCCGAGCCAATGTTGCCGGGGTGCGCCGGTTCCACCAAAATAAAACAGACGTGTTGGGATAAGGCAGAAGTTGACATTTCAGAAGCTAAATAGCCAAAAATCATTAAAATGTTTAGATTCTACACGTAGTTATCACATCAACTGATTTAAATTTTCAAGAAGGATTCTGACGATGAGTTCTCCGATGCTCAACACGGCGATGAAAGCCGCCCGTGCGGCCTGCACCATTCTTAACCGTGCTGTCGACAACCTCTCTACTCTGGAAGTTCACAAAAAAGGTCATTCTGACTACGTCAGCGAAGTGGACGTCGCTTGTGAACGCACTGTGGTCGAAATTTTGCGTGAGGCCTATCCCCGTCACCAGATTTTAGGTGAAGAAAACGGCCTCACCGGCCCTGAAAAAAGTGAATTCCAATGGATCATTGATCCTTTGGATGGCACGACCAATTTCTTGCATGGCTTCCCTCAATATGCCGTTTCCATCGCTTTAAAGCGTGAAAACGAGATTATTGAAGCCGTTATCGCGGATCCCGTTAAAAACGAAATCTTCACCGCTACGCGCGGCGTGGGCGCTTTTTTAAACGGCCGACGCATTCGTGTCAGTAAGCGCACCTCCATGGCTGAATCTTTGGTTGGCGCGGGCTTTCCTTTCCGCAAAACCGATGATGTTGAAGCCTTTATGAAGGTTTTCAGTCAATTGGCTAAAACCACCAGCGGTATCCGCCGTGCAGGCGCCGCCTCTTTGGACTTGGCCTATGTTGCCGCCGGTCGCTTGGATGCTTTCTGGGAACCGAATCTCAAGGCTTGGGACATTGCTGCTGGCTCTCTCTTAGTGCTTGAAGCCGGTGGACTCGTCACCGACTTTAAGGGAGAATCTGATTACCTCTCGACCGGTCAAATCGTAGCGGGTACCCCCAAAGTATTCGGTCAGTTGTTAGCCGTGGTTAATAAAAACTACGGTGATATCCGCTAAGCAATCGAAAGACTTCATCGTAGACGGTCGCATCAATGGCAAAAACAAAAACGGTTCAAAACACCAATGACCCGTTGGCAGGGCACACCCCTGCCATTCGGCGTTTTCTTGAGATCAAAGCCCAACATCCCGAAACCCTGGTTTTATACCGGATGGGGGACTTTTACGAAACGTTTTTTGATGATGCAGTCCGAGCCAATAAGCTTTTGGGAATCACACTTACCTCACGCGGAACCGATTTAAACGGTGAACCGATTCCCATGGCAGGCGTTCCTGAAAAAACGCTCGAACAGTACCTTGCCCGTTTGGTTAAGCAAGGGGTTTCCGTTGCAATTTGCGAGCAAATCGGCGACCCGAGCAAAGGCCCCTTGGAAAGGGAACTTGCTCGTATCGTCACGCCCGGCACTTTAACGGAAAATGAGCTTTTACCTCAAAAGCAAGATGCAGCCTTATTGGCGATATCCCCCGCCGGCCGCCATGGCGCCCGTCTGGGATTGGCCTGGCTGGTACTCAGTAACGGCCAATTTCACGTGGCCAATACAAGTCTTGAGGAACTTGCCACTGAAGTTACCCGAATTGCACCAAGCGAAATCCTCGTTCCTGAAGACTTTAAAGAAACCATTGATGAGTTAAGGCTGCCTGCGGCGATTACTCCTTTACCCAAGTGGTATTTCACCGTTGACCACGGAACCGCCAAACTCAAGCATCAATTCCAAGTACAGGAACTCACTGCTTGGGGGCTTGACGATGTTCCCGATGCGGTAAGCGCCGCCGGTGCGCTTTTAACCTACGCGGAAAACACTCAATGCGAAGCCATTCCGCATCTTTTGCCCCCTGTATTAGAGGTTCAAAGCCAATTTGTCGGGATGGATTCGGCTAGCCGCCGAAACCTGGAGCTCACACAAACCCTTCGAGGCGATGACGGCCCAACCCTTTTTTCGTTGCTTGATCAATGTAAAACCAGCATGGGATCACGCCTGTTGCGTCAATGGATTCACAATCCCTTGCGCGATACGCAGATTATCTCCTCACGGCATCAGGCCGTTGAAAGTTTTGTTCAAGCTGAGCACCTAAGGGAAAGTGTTCGCGATAAATTAAAGACCGTTCCAGATTTTGAACGTCTGGCGACTCGCATTGCCATGCGAAGCATTCGTCCGAAAGAATTGGCCGCGCTCAGAGACGCGCTTCCCCATTTAGCCCAGATTGCCCAAGAGCTCATGCTCGCTGACGACCCGCTCATTGAAGAAAAAGCGGCCGACCTTGTCATTGATCCGGCATTGTACGAAAAGCTCAACGCGGCTCTTTTAGAAGAGCCCGCCGTGCAGCTGCGAGACGGCGATGTTATTGCGAGCACCTATAACGAAGAACTGGCGACCCTTCGCGAACTGCGTGACAATGTCGGCGACTTCCTGACGCAAATGGAAATCCGTGAAAGAGCCTCAACGGGTATCCCCACTTTGCGTGTTCAATACAATAAAGTCCAAGGCTTTTTCATTGAAATTTCCCGTGGTCAGGCCGACCGTGTTCCGCTGCATTACCACAGAAAGCAGACTCTCAAAAATACGGAGCGCTACATCACGCCTGAACTCAAAGAATATGAAGATAAGGCGCTTTCCGCTCAGGAACGCTCCCAAGCTTTGCAAAAGTCGCTTTATAACGAACTGCTTGCCTTTGCAGACAGTTATGTTCCGGTTTTACAAAAGGCTTCCGCCGCTGCTGCGGCAATTGACGTGCTGACCTCTTTTGCCTATCACGCAAGCCGTGCCAATTGGATTCGTCCTGAATTGGAAAAGGCGCCCGGCATTGAAATTATCGGAGCGCGCCATCCGGTCGTTGAAGACGCCATCGAAAGCTACACACCTAACGACTGTTTGCTCATCCCCGGTCGCAGGCTTTTGGTGATTACCGGTCCCAACATGGGTGGTAAATCCACCTATATGCGATCCATCGCCCTTATTGTGCTTTTGACCTATATCGGCAGTTTCGTTCCCGCGGCCAGCGCCAAAATCGGCCCTATCGATCTTATCCTCACCCGCATAGGAGCCAGTGATGACCTCGCTCGCGGTCGTTCGACCTTTATGGTGGAAATGACGGAAGCGGCAGCTATTTTGCACCAAGCAACCGACCAAAGTCTGGTTCTCATGGATGAAATCGGACGCGGAACATCAACTTTTGACGGTCTAAGTTTGGCGGCGGCCATCGCCCATGAATTAGCGCTTGTGAAAAAGAGTTTTACGCTTTTTGCGACTCACTACTTTGAACTCACAAAGCTTGAACAAACGGCGCCCGAAGTGGCCAATGTTCACGTTGCCGCGGTCGAAAACAAAAACAAAATCGTCTTTTTACATGAAGTGCAGGATGGTCCCGCTAATCAAAGCTACGGTATCGCGGTTGCTCAGTTGGCTGGTGTCCCCAACTCTGTCATCCGACGTGCTCGCAAAATGCTCAATGAGCTGCAGGAGCGCTCGCAGGTCAATGAACAACTCGACTTATTCGCTGACAACAATGTAGAGATGCCCGATGAAAAAGCGCCTGAGCCCGATAGAACCCAAGCGCTATGTGAAGAAATTGACGCGCTGGATGTGGATCAGCTTACCCCGCGTCAAGCTTTAGATCTGCTCTATGAGTTGAAAGATAAAGCGCAGACGATCCTCAATAATTAATGCAAAGTCTTTTGTTCGCTTTCTTCATCGCCCGCATCATCAACGATGTTGGCAACCATCGGCTTGTCGGAAACTTGTAAAAAAGACGGTACAACCACATCATCGGTACCGATGGTTTCGACACCTTTTTTCACCGCTTCGACATTTCTGACTGTGATTTCGAATTTCAAACCGATGCCGGCAAGTGGGTGGTTGCCGTCTAAAACCACAACGCCGTCTGCAATATCTGTCACTCGGTACGGGCGATCCAATGTTTCTCCGCGGATTTCCGTGTAACTTAATCCCACTTCAACCCCTTCTTCAAAATCCGTCTCCGGACGAATGATTAAAGCGGTTTCATCGTAGTCGCCAAAAGCTTCTTCAGGCTCAAGCTGAACGGTCACCGTATCACCCGGCTTTTTACCTTCGAGCGCTTTTTCAATCACCGGGAAAATGTCGCTATGACCATGCAAATAAACCAATTCATCGGCCGATTCCATCAGATCGCCCTGAAGGTTGTACATTTTGGCTGAGATCGTCACTAAGGTATCTTTTGCAACTTGCATTTAAATTTCCTTACTTCAAAATAGCTTTTTTCGCTTTTTCATATTCTGCTTCGGACAAAAGGCCCTTTTCAAAAAGCGTTGCCAAGTCTTTTAATTCCTTCACCCGCATTTCCTCGTTACCGGGGAAATAGATATTGTTTTCGCCCAAGGGATTGACGCCGTAACGGTTTGTGCCGCGTTGAGAGCCGATAAGCCCAATGACTAAGTAGGCAATGAATTCAATGCCCGGAATAAAGAGCAATATGGCCCAAAGGCCGCTTGCGTCAAAGTCGTGCAAACGACGAACAGCCACGGAGACCGTGCTAAAAAGCGACACAACGGTTAAAACCGCGTAGAGTTTTCCGGCCTCAAAGATTTCAGGACTTGCGCTGGCATCTTGAATATCAAGCGACTGCCCGGGCAACATGGCAAAGGTGTACAAAAGATAAGGCACCCCCACCCGCACAAGAAGCCAAAAAGCAATCACCGCCCAAAAACGAGCGCGATTAATTCGACCTGAAAACGAAAAGAAAAGCTTAAACATATTTATTCCCAAAAGAGAAAAGGGAGTGCGGCCAACAGGCTCCACGCTCCCTCGTCTCCATTAGCCATAGAGGCTATTACTTCGTCTGCTCGCTCAAAAGCGTCAGGATACGCGGTGCGACACCGGTCGTATCGGCCTTACCATCTGGACCCAACACATGCACACGACATTCGGTGTCCGAGAGACGTTGCAGATAAATCACGTACTGCGGTGCTTCAACCGGCGTATCGCGACCGAACACATTGCTCCAGAAACCTTGTTCAGAGCGTTTCTGTTCTTCGTATTCTTGATCGAGATAGCGCACAAGGAAGAAACCTCTGGAGCGATCACGGTCTTCAACCGTAAAGCCCATGCGGTCAACGGCAAGCGCCACACGACGCCAGGCGCGTTCAAAGTCTTCCTTAATGTAAATGCTCGTTGCCACCCCTTCGGCATCTTGTTCGAGCTGGCTCACGGAGTTTTCCGGTTGGTAGCTCGCCAACTTTTCAACTTCGGCTTCGTGCTCTGCCGGACTCTTCTTCACCGCTTCAGGATTAAATTCCTGATTGATGCGCTGAGCCAGGCGCGTGAGCATTTCAGCTTCCATTTCCGGATCACTCGGACCGGGCTGCCAAACGGTGGTTTCGTTATCCCCACCCAAGCTCTTAACCACTTCAACCATGGCGCGGTGCGTCACGAAAATATCCGAGCCGCCGTTGGCTGAACGTTCAACACGGGCGCGATACTGGTCGCGTTCCCCGGTGGAATAAACCATATCAATCACACGGCCCAAAGTGGCACGAATAATGTCTTGGGGTAATTTGGCACGGTTTTCAGCCCAATTGGTTTCCATCACACCGGTTGCGGCATCTTGACGAGCCAGCGATAAACCGACCGTGGTCCAGAAGTCCTGCATGATCGGCCAGACCATTTCAGGCGACAGGTTCACATGAATCCAGCGATTGTTGCCTTCGCGGACAATCTTGGCCACTTCGCCTTGCGGCAAAAGAACCAATGCGTTCTGATTGGTGTTGCCGGCTTGGGCGGCATCAAGCTGAGCCTGTTGGCTTGCCCATACAGTCTGCGGGCGAGAAGGCACCGCAAAGCGGTCAGAACCGGGCACCGAAGTTAAATCCGGCGGGATTTCCAGCGGAGCGCGCGAGTCACTCGTTTCATATTGAATACGATCTTGGCCGAAGTCAAATGTCGAGCAGGCAGCCAAAGCCATCGGCAAAGCAACCACCAAACCCGTACGGACTACTTTTTTAATCATTTTGTCTTCACTCATTCGCGCACGAAGCTGACCCCGCACGCCTGTTACTTCAAATTAACCCGACTATTGTACCGATTTCGGCCTTTCTATGGGAAAAAGCCGATCAGCTTTTTGAAACAAATCTCAAAGCAAAACCCATGTCAGCAAACGTCTGGCCGTCCAGACAAAGGGATGCATGAAATAGGTTAAAAAGCCCGAAACAATCAAAACCACGAGAATCACCATCCCGTAGCGCTCAATTTCAGAAAATTTCACCGCTGCTTCATACGGTAAAAGCATCGTGACAATCCGTCCGCCATCCAAAGGCGGCAGCGGTAAAAGGTTAAAGGCCATCAGGTAGAAATTCACCATCACACCCGCGATGGTCAAGTCCAGCAATGACTGCGTCAGAAAGCCTGTCAGAATAAAGAGCTTAAGCATCAACAGCCAAAAGAGCGCCTGCAAGAGATTACTCAAAGGGCCGGCCAACGCCACCATGAACATCCCCTGACGAAAGGGTCTTAAGTTGCGTGTATTGACGGGAACGGGCTTGGCCCACCCCAAAAGCACTCCCCCTAAACCGGTGACGGCCGACCCCAACAACAAAATCCCCGGCACGATAATCGTGCCAACGAGATCAATATGAGGGATGGGGTTTAAAGTGACGCGTCCCATCATGGATGCCGTATCGTCGCCAAAGCGCTCAGCCATCCAGCCGTGAGCCGCTTCGTGCATCGTAATGGCGAAAATCAAAGGAATCGCATATACCGCGAGGTCATAAAGAAAATGCATGGTTAACGGTCTTTCAATAAATCTAAGACTGTGGGTAAATAATCCGGCAACGGTTCCTGAAGGCCTGGCTCCGGACGGCCGGGTTTGCAGCCGTGAAAGTCACTGCCGGTGCTCGCTAAAAAGCCCATATTTAAAGCAACCCTTGTGTAGCGCTCATTTTCAGCTTCAAAGTGACTGCCCGTTGTGACTTCAATCGCATCGCCCCCGAGCGCTTTAAATTCTTCCAAAAGATCAATCGTTGTCAAGGGAGCGGCAAAATTGTAACGTCCCGGGTGAGCGACCACAGCCACCCCTTCGGTCTCACGAATAAAGCGCATGGCTTCAGGCAACGTCATCCATTGCGTTTTGACAAAGGCCGGCCCTTCGTCTCTGAGATACTTCTCAAAAGCTTCGTCTTCAGTACCGACGGTTCCCCTCTGAACGAGAGCCAGGGCAAAATGTCTGCGCGAGAGATTAAGGCCATTGCCCGCCAAGTCCAACGCTTGCTCGTAGGTGTTATAGATGCCCATCGCGTCAAACTTCGAGGCGATGGTTCGCGCTCTCAGGTCACGCTGTTTACTCAGTTTTTCAGAAAGCTCCCTATAGGGTTCAAACTTTTTAGGACCGAGGCTGACAACATGAATCGTCCGACCACCCCACGAAACCGATAATTCCACCCCGTCAATGAAGCGCATGCCGAGCTTCTCGGCCTCTTTACGGGCCTCTTTGAGCCCGGAAACCGTGTCGTGATCGGTTAAAGCCATCACCTCCACACCGTTGGCGTGCGCCTTGCGAACCACCTCGGCAGGAGAAAAAACACCATCACTTGCACTTGAATGCACATGTAAATCTATTCTCATTTCACTATTTAAACTCGCTACAATCTACCCTCAAACTTTAAACGATTTAACGTTCTAAAGATGGCTATTTTTTCAATTTCTGACAAGATTCCGACCATTGCGGATACGGCTTACGTGGATCCGTTGGCCACGGTCACCGCAACGGTTACATTAGACGAAGAGGTTAGTGTTTGGCCCGGAGCCAGCATTCGCGGTGACGAAGCCGAGATTTCCGTGGGAAAAGGCAGCAATATCCAAGACTGTGCGGTCCTTCACACGGATCCGGGCAAACCTTGCCGGGTGTGCAACTACGTCACAGTGGGGCACTCAGCCATTTTGCACGGCTGCACTGTGGGTGAGGCTTCCTTAATCGGCATGGGCGCGGTCATTCTCAATGGCAGCGTTATCGGGCGAGAATCCTTGGTCGGAGCCGGAACGCTCATTACGGAAAACAAAACATTCCCGGACGGTGTGCTGATCATCGGACGGCCGGGACGCGTTGTGCGAGAATTAACCCCTGAGGAAAAAGAAAAAATTCGGGAAAACGCCCGACACTACATTGAACAAAAAAATCGTTACCAAACCGAGAAGAAACAAATCGGTTAAAACGGAAAAAAATCATGACTCAACACGACACGCTGCTTCGATTTATTTTTAAAAACACACCTGTGAAAGGCGCTTCTGTCAGACTGACAACCGCCTGGAAAGCCATGCGGCAATTTCAAAAATGGCCGTTAAGTGTTACGCGACTGATGGGAGAGATGACCGCGGGGTCGCTGCTTTTAGCCAGTTCCCTGAAGTTTGAAGGTGCTCTGATCATGCAGGTGCAAGGTGACGGGCCCGTGCGTCTTGCCATTGTTGAGGTCAGAAACGGTCTTCTAGTTCGCGCCACCGTAAAAATGCACGAAGGTGAAGAAGTAAGCGATACCATGGGCATGAAAGAATTACTAAACGCCCACGGACGCGGCCGCTGCGCAATCATGCTTGATCCCAAAGACAGGCGCGAGGGCGAACCGCTTTATCAAGGTGTTGTACCGCTCACCGGCGAGAGCATCGCCGACGCGCTGATGGGCTACATGGAGCAGTCCGAACAAATCCACACCAAACTTTGGCTCACCGCCGATGATTCTGCGGCAAGCGGTTTAATGCTTCAGAAAATGCCTGATTTCGGCGGCAAGGATGAGAACATCACAAGCGATGAGGAAAGCCTTAATCGTATTGAAACATTAGCCTCGACCATCACCGACGATGAGCTTTTAGAGCTCACGCCTGAAGAGGTCACTCACCGACTCTTTTGGGAAGAGGCTCCAGACTATTTTGAACCGGCAGAACCTAAATTTGCCTGCACCTGCTCGCGCGAGAAAGTCGAAGCGATGATTCGCAATTTGGGCGAAGTCGAAGCCCTTCAAATCGTGAAAGAAGAAGGTGAAATTAAAGTCACGTGTGACTTTTGCGGCCGCACGGAACGCTTTAGCGCTGAAGATGTCGTCAAACTCTTTGATGATGGTTCAGCCATCAAAAATAACTGATTGATATGAAAACCATATTTAAAAACAGCAAGAATCAAAACGTCATGGGTTTTAGCCACGAAGGGTTGCAGGGCGGCTTCTACCTGATGGGCAATCCTATTTTGGCCACCCTCAACGGTCCTTATCCGATCCGCAACCTCACCGAGGCTGAAGCGGTCGCGAAGGTTCGTGATATCACCCGGGACTTTTTGGAAAATACCGGCAAAAAAGACGGTCTCATTGCTTGGGTTTTAAAACTCATCATTGACGGAGAATGCCTTATTTACTCTGTCAATGTTAATGCTCAGACGGGAGAATTCACCGTCACGCATCAAAACCTCAAAGAAGTTTTGGACTCTTTCTTGCCTGCGCAAGTCAAAGGCGGAGAAGAGGTCGACGGTTTTTACGTGAAGGCCGAAGGGACAAAGGTTTGGGCGTTTGAGCCAGTGGAGCATTTTCTTTTATGCCTGATTCCAGACGATAAGCAAGCATCGCTTAATGTCCGTGTTTATCAAGCCGATCCTGCGTTAGCCGACCTCATTGAGCATGATCAAAATGAGATTCTTGAGCGCTTTATGAATAAGGTGATGCCCAAGCTCACGGGCCGCTATCCTCAGCTCTCCCCGATCAATCAGGCTAAACAGGCTGACCCGGAAAAACTCTTCGAGGATCTTATGTCGCTATTGGAAAATCCCGATGAGCGCATGCCTAAAAGAGAAGTTACGCTTGAGCTGACCGGACAACCGTCTGTGACCATGCAGCTTTCGCATCTTTTCGGCTTTCGGGCCATTAAAGACGGAGAAAAGAAAACCGAACACCTAACGGTCTATCACGATGGTCATCACTACTGGCTCTATACCGTCACCCCTTCGAATAACGAAAACGAGCCGCCTTTGATGACGCTTGAAAAAATCACGCCCGAACAAATCGTCGATTTAGCTAGAAGAATGGTTTGGGGACAGGCTAAAGCCGATGAAGTCCTTCAAACTCAAAAATGGATCAATTAAAACGAACGCTTTAGGCTAATTGATCGCCGCGTTTTCAGTAATGGTCCTATTTCACCGAACAAAATCGCTGAAATAGGACTTTTCTTTTAGATCTTCATGCGCGTTAAAGCGATAGACGCCAGGACGGCAGCACCCGTGGCAATGGCCTTGTCATTAAAATCGAATCCTTCATTGTGAACCGGTGCCGTGTGATCGGCATCTTTCATTCCAAGACGGAATAAGCAACCCGGTCGCTCTAAAAGCATGAAGGAAAAATCCTCTCCGCCTGTTGTACGGGAGAATTCTTTGACATTGGCAGCCCCGATGGCCAGCGCTGCGATTTCACGCGCAGCTTGCACATTTTCGGGCGTGTTATACATGGCAGGATAGAGCCGCGTGTAATTGACTGTTGCCTTTATCCCGTATGTTTGAGCGATACCCTGAGCGATTTCATTCATGCGTCGCTCAATCAAATCCTGAACTTCAGGTTCATACGACCGAGTGGTTCCGCGCAAAAGAGCCTTTTGCGGCATCACACTTGTTCCATCGGGATCGCCGGACTGCGCGCAGCAAATCGATACCACAGCCGCGTAGTAAGGCGACACATTGCGTGAGACAATGGTTTGCAGGGCCAAAATCGCCTCACCCATCGCAACAATAGAATCTTTAGAAAACTGAGGTCTTGATCCGTGCCCGCCTTGACCCTCAAAAACAATTTCAAACGTGTCAGCGTTCGCGGTGGCGTAGCCGGGCACAAAGCCGACCGTGCCGACATCAAGCGTGGGCTCGGCATGAAGCGCATAGAATTCATCAATTCCGAAACGCTCAACCAAACCGTCTTCAACCATGTGACGGGCTCCAGCAAATCCTTCTTCTCCGGGCTGGAAAATCGCAACCAAGGTACCCGCAAAATGACGATGCTCCATGAAATACTTCACCACGGCCAAGAGTGTAGCCACGTGACCATCATGCCCGCAGGCATGCATATGTTTGGCACGAGTGCTTGCGTAGGGTACTCCGGTATTTTCATTTAAGGGCAGAGCGTCACTATCGGCGCGAAGACCGATCGTACGTCCGGGCTGATCCCCCTTGACGACGCAAACCACACCGGCGACATCAGCTCCGCCGACTCGCGTTTCAATCGCTTCACACCCAAAACTTTTGAGCGCTTCAACAATCGTTTTTTCGGTTTGAGTCAAATTGAGACCCACTTCAGGATAGGCGTGAATCGTGTGACGAACTTGCGCGGCAACCTGGGCGCACTCACGCATCTCTTCAGGCTTAACAATCACGGCATCAATCATTTGGAATCCTTTGCCAATGAAAAACAGATGCCTTCAGTTATAGCCTATCTGAAGAAAAGATATCGGGAAAATTCTTGAGAAAATAATCGCTTCGCCCTATTTTTCGCCTTCTTTAGCGGGCGGTGTAACAGGAGCGGGACGATACAAAGGATCGTTCAGAATATCGGCGGGAATAGCATTTCCCGGAAGAACTTTTTGAGGTCTTTGAATACGAAAGAGCACTTCGCCGGGACGGACCATATTGAGGTCGTAGCGGGCGCGCTCTTCAATAGCATCGGCTCCCCGCACCAGGGAGCGGACTTCAGCGGCCAGGCGTTGGTTTTCCTCAAAAGTGAGGGCATTTTGCTCTTTAATATCAGCAAGCTCCTCACTTAACGAAACCACTCGGATATATCCCCCCTGACCGCCGATTAAAGGCCAAAGCATCAGAAGCAACAAGATCAGCAAGACCTTGATGATCTTATCGGGTGTAATCATTCGCTTTGACCTTAACGCTTAGCCATTAGAATGACCATTCCTTGATGCAGTAGAACGCATCGCGGCCCGGGTAGACAGCTTGGTCATCCAACTCTTCTTCAATGCGAAGCAATTGGTTGTATTTGGCCATGCGGTCGCTGCGGCTCATGGAACCAGTCTTAATCTGGCCGGCATTGACGCCAACGGCCAAGTCGGCAATGAAGCTGTCTTCGGTTTCACCGGAGCGGTGGGAGACCACCACGGAGTAACCGGCGCGCTTAGCCATTTCGATGGCAGCGAGCGTCTCAGAAAGCGATCCGATTTGGTTAACCTTAATCAAAATGGAGTTGGCCACACCCTTTTGGATGCCTTCGGCCAAAATCTTGGGATTGGTCACAAAGAGGTCATCACCCACCAACTGCACGCGGCGACCCAGGGCATCGGTTAACTTCTTCCAACCTTCCCAGTCGACTTCTGCCATACCGTCTTCGATGGAGATAATCGGATACTTGGCGACCCAGCCTTCGAGAACCTTGATCCATTCTTCGGCCGTATAGGTCTTGCCTTGACCCTTTTGAACATACTTGCCGTCTTCGTAGAATTCGCTGGCGGCGCAGTCCAAGCCGATGGCAATATCCTTACCCGGTTCGTAGCCTGCGGCTTTGATGGCTTCAATGATCAATTCGATGGCTTCTTCATGACTATCGATATTGGGGGCGAAACCGCCTTCATCACCCACAGCGGTGCTCATGCCACGGCCGTTAATGATCTTCTTTAAAGCATGGAACGTTTCCGCACCGTAGCGCACGGCTTCATGGAAGCTCGGAGCACCGATCGGAATAATCATGAATTCTTGTAAATCCAAGTTATTGTTAGCGTGAGCGCCGCCGTTGATCACGTTCATCATCGGCACAGGCATTTGCACGGCACCCATGCCGCCCAAATAGCGGTAAAGGGGCAAGCCGACATAGTTGGCGGCTGCTCGAGCGCAAGCCATGGAAACACCCAAAATGGCGTTGGCACCGAAATTGCTCTTATTTTCCGTACCGTCGTCTTCAATCATTTGAGCATCAATGGAAGCTTGCTGCGTCACATCAAACCCGATCAATGCGGGTTGAATCTTGGCATGGATGTTTTCCACAGCCTTCATGACACCCTTGCCGCCGTAACGAGCGTCCTTGTCACGCAATTCAAGCGCTTCACGGATACCGGTGGAGGCGCCGGACGGAACAGCTGCGCGGCCCATCACACCGCTGTCAAGATAGACGTCGCATTCCACCGTGGGGTTGCCGCGGCTATCCAAAATTTCACGAGCGACGATGGCATTGATCGTAGACATATCGGAAGTTCCTCAAAAATAGATTTCGGTGGTCGCGACCCCGCGGCCACCTTGCTTCAAAAATATAACGAAATCGGCTTATGCTGATTCTCGGTCGCTATTGTACCGTACAGGCACAGCAGTCGCGACGGTTAAAACGTGTTTTCCAACAAGGGCAAACCCTTGACCACACGGTCAATGGCAACCAAACTGCTCAAAAGTTCACGCATACGTGAAAGCGGGACCATATTCGGGCCGTCGCTCTTGGCGCATTGCGGATCAGGGTGCGTTTCCATGAAAAGGCCGGAAACACCAACAGCGACCGCGGCGCGCGAGAGCACCGGCACGAAAGCGCGGTTGCCGCCTGAACTCTTACCGTTGCCGCCTGGCAGCTGCACCGAATGCGTTGCGTCAAAAACAACCGGCGCACCTGTTTCGCGCATAATCGCCAAGCTTCGCATGTCGCTCACAAGGTTTCCATAACCAAATGAAGCGCCGCGTTCACAGCACATGAAATTATCTTCATTGACTCCGGCTTCACGAGCGGCCGCGCGGGCCTTTTCAATCACATTGATCATGTCGTGAGGAGCCAAGAACTGGCCTTTTTTAATGTTGACTGGCTTACCCGTTCGAGCACAGGCGCAAATAAAGTCCGTCTGGCGGCATAAAAAGGCCGGAGTTTGTAGGACATCCACGTACTTGGCAACGAGGGGAACCTCCGCTTCGGTATGCACGTCGGTGACCACCGGCACGCCTACGGTCTCTCGCACGCGAGCCAGAATTTCCAAACCTTTTTCAATACCGGGTCCGCGGAAACTCGAAACCGATGTGCGATTGGCTTTATCGTAGCTTGCTTTAAAAATGTAAGGGATGCCGAGATCGTCGCAAATTGCCTTCATTTCCCGGGCAATTTCCATCACCATTTCTTCGCTTTCGATCACACAGGGACCGGCCATGAGAAAAAACGGTTTATCCAAACCGACATCAAAACCGCAAAGTTTCATTTATAAAGGCCCTTATTCAAAATTACTTCATCAGAAAGATTTTTCTGTTAACGGCGCACAAACCCCCGCTTGCCTTACCAAATAAAGCAAAACGGTCGGCCACCCATAAGTAACGAAACCTATTTCTTTGCAAAAATATCTTTTAGGCTCTCGTCATTTCTTTCGTTTTGATTATACTGGCAAGCTGTTGATTTTCAGAAAGGAAGGAACACTAAAAATGACGGCGATTGGTTTTGATAATCAAAAGTATCTCACGACGCAATCCGAACAGATTCGTCATCGAATCGCCCAATTCGGAGGCAAGCTCTACCTTGAGTTTGGAGGCAAGCTTTTTGATGATTATCACGCCTCCCGTGTCCTCCCTGGTTTTAAGCCCGACAGCAAGATCCGAATGCTGCAGCAGCTCAAAAACGATGTCGAAATCGTCATCGCCATCAACGCCGCGGATATTGAATCCAATAAAATCCGCGGTGACCTGGGCATCACCTACGATGAAGATGTTTTGCGCTTAATCGATACCTTCCGAGAAATGGGTTTGTATGTGGGTAGCGTCGTGCTGACTCAATACACGGGGCAAAAATCCGCCCAAGCCTTTTTAAAGCGCTTAGAAACATTAGGTGTTCCGCACTATCGCCACTTCCCCATCCCGGGCTATCCTTCCGATGTTGATTTCATCGTAAGCGAAGAAGGACTGGGACAAAACGAATACATTGAAACGACCCGTTCGTTGATCGTTGTGACCGCGCCCGGTCCCGGAAGCGGAAAAATGGCCACTTGCTTGAGCCAGCTCTATCACGATCACAAACACGGAATCGAAGCTGGTTACGCCAAGTTTGAAACCTTCCCGATTTGGAATCTGCCCTTAAAGCATCCCGTTAACTTGGCCTACGAAGCGGCCACGGCTGACTTAAATGACGTCAACATGATTGACCCCTTCCATTTGGAAGCCTATGGGAAGACGGCGGTTAATTACAACCGCGATGTGGAGATTTTCCCGGTTTTAAATGCGATTTTCGAACGCATTCAGGGAGTGTCACCCTATAAGTCCCCGACGGACATGGGTGTCAACATGGCCGGCAACTGCATCGTCGACGATGATGTCTGCCGCAAGGCCTCCCGCATGGAAATTCTGCGCCGCTACTATGCCGCAGGCGTCAAACACATGAGAGGCGCCTCCAACGAGCAAGAAATCAATCATCTGAAACTCATCATGAATCAGGCGGAAACGACGCCCGATATTTGCCCGGCGGTCGCCGTTTCGCTTGACAAAGCTAAGCAAACCGGCGCTCCTGCCGCCGCCATGATGCTGCCCGATGGTCGAATCGTTACAGGCAAAACTTCCAGCACACTGGGCTGCGCCTCTGCCATGCTTTTGAATGCCCTGAAGCTTTTGGCCGGTATTGACCATGATGTGGATTTGATTTCTGCCCGAGTGCTCGAACCGATCTGCCAATTAAAGACCGAGTATCTCTTACACAAGAATCCGAGACTACACATCGACGAAGTTCTTTTGGCCTTGACAATTTCGGCTCTTCGCAACGAGGTGGCCCAAAAAGCCAAGGAGCAACTCTCGAAACTGCGTGGCTCCGAAGTCCACTTCACGGTCATCATCAGTGAAGAAGACGAACGCGTCCTTCAACGTTTGGGCATTAACGTTAGCTGCGAGCCTCGTTACGAAACCTCTCGCTTGTATCACAAGTAAGCGTCTGCCTTACTTTCATTGACACCCTAAGAAACGATCCCCGGAAGACGTCCAAATCTTTCGGGGATTTTTTTGTTTTGAGACGCTTTGGAATGGTTTGGCTATCTATTAGACTCGTGCCTTGCAATCACAGTCTGAGGCCGTAGCCTCTGTGCTTTCCCACTCGGGCTGCAAGGCCACATGATCAATGTTAAAGCGCTCCTTAACGTGTTTTCGAATCGCTTCCAAGATCAAAGGCCAAGAGCGATGAGAGTCAATTTTTAAGTGAGCCGTAATGGCTGAATATCCAGGACTCATTACCCATATGTGAAGATCGTGCACACTTAAAACACCGGGAATGGCGGCGATGGCGTCACCCACCTCCTCGTACTTCACTCCTTCGGGAACCGCATCCAACATAACGGGGACCGTCTCTTTCAAAACACCCCAAGCGGCATGAGCCACTAACACGCAGATCAAAAGCGAAAGAATCGGGTCAACTTCAACAGGGCCGCCAAAATAAATCACCGCGCCGGAAACAATGGCCGCAACCGAACCCAATAAGTCACCCAAAACGTGCACGAGCGCCGCACGGGTATTGACGTTTTTCTTATCTCGAGACAATGACCAGGCGACCGCAACATTGACCAAAAGACCGATAGTGGCAATCAACATGACGCTGCCGCCCGAAACTTCATGCGGATTGGTTAAGCGGTCAATGGCTTCATAGCAAATCCAACCCAAAACGATAAACATCACTAAAGCATTGACAAAGGCCGCCAACACTTCAATTCGGGCGTGACCGAATGAGTGGTGGCTATCGGCCCCCTCACGGGCAAGCCAATTGGCGACCAGGGCAAATAGAAGGCTTGCCGCATCGGTAGCCATGTGACCGGCATCACCGATCAAGGCCAAGGAGTTGCTTAAAAGGCCTCCCACCAATTCAACTGCAGAAAAACCTAAGGTTAGAAGAACCGCCACCCCCAAAACACTGGCTTTAACCTGACGGGTTGCGTGATCATAGAGACTATCCCCCTGGCCATGGCTAGAGAAGGCTCTGTCTTTTTCTAAATTGTCTGATTGAGTTTTACCGAACATTTTGGCTTCGCTTTCTTATTTATTCGAATATCCGCGCAGTGTACTCTTTCGACCAATCTATGGAGAATTGAAAATCAGTCTCAAAATGTTGAAAAACACGCTCACGTATAATGCTCAACGTATTAATTGTGTTGACGATGCTCGAGAGTTTAAAAAAGCTGCTTGAGCCTTTTTTGAGATGAATTCAGCGTACTTTTTGATTCCAGGATTGAGACTTCCGAAAGAAGTACTCAAAGAACCTTCATTGGGAGCCGATTTTTCTTCTCTTTTGCAATTAGGCGAAGGGGCAGAAGAAGTCATTGAGCAAGAATTGGTGCATGAGCCGGTCTTGGAAGGCGCGGCTCACATCGCCTGGCTCTGGCAAGTCATTGCCAAACGAGGCGGAATGCCTGAAACCGCAGCCTTTGAATGGGAAGCCGATGGCGGCCCCGCCATGGGCGCTGAAACCTGGCGTCTGCATACCGTGCACGATGCGATTATCAACGGTCAAACCATTTTGCGATCTCCCAAGGAAGAACTTAGTGCCGAAGAGCGCGACGAGCTTCACGATGAAGTGCTCGCCTGTGTCAGACAATTCGGTTTTCAACTTCAACAGTGGGCTGACCGCTGGTATCTCACCCGCAATCAGGATTGGAATCTGGTTGTTCGCCCTTGGTGCGCGCAAAAGTATCGTCCTTATTCAACTGACAGTCTAAGTGGTGCTGACGAACAAGCCTTTATCGCATTGGATGAAAAACTTCGCGCCATTTTGAAAAAAAGTGATGTGAACGCCAAACGTCTCGCTCAAGGGCTGGAAACCATTGACGGTTTTTGGCCCGATGGCGGCTCAAGACGGCATTTACTGAAGCCCTCCACAATACGAGCGGTCATGGCCAATGACTCCTATGTGTGGGGATGGGCTCAAAACGCAGGACTATTGAATTTCAGAACAACCGCGTTAAAAGACAATTGGCCCGAAGCGCCAGAAGGCGACCTTTTAGCCGTCGTTGACGGGCTCTATGAGAGTTATCGGCAAAAAGATTGGAGCACTTGGGCTCGAAAGCTACCCGATGTTATCAAGACGGTCACTCACTTAGCCGATCTTGCCCACGCCAGACGCGCCACCCGACTTGTTTTAGTCGCAAGCGGCGCCCGAGACACTCACACGGTTGTCATTGATAAAAATGCAACCAAAAGTCTTTTTGCGCGATTTAAAAAGAAAAAAACACTCAACTTGGAAAACTTTTTAGGTGAGACCGGACTATGACACGCTTTATTACAAGAGACTATAGCTCGGCCATTGCCCGGCACTTGACCGAAGAAGGTTTCCCGGAGCCCTTGGCACGTGTGCTGGCCGCCCGAGGCATTGAGACAGCGGAAGATTTAAAAGCTGACTGGCGAGCGATGCTTGCGCCGGAAACCCTGATGGGAACGACCGCTGCCGCCCAGCATCTTGCCGATGCCATTGATGCCGGCAAACGCATCATGGTGATTGCCGACTACGACTGTGACGGCGCCACCGCTTGTGCGGTCGCCCTAAAAGGGCTTCGCAGCATGGGCGCAAGCGTTGATTATTTGGTTCCCGACCGTTTCGTTTACGGCTATGGCTTGACTCCTGCCATTGTCGATTTGGCGGCACAAAAAGGCGCTCAGCTGATTCTTACCGTCGATAACGGGATGGCGAGCATTGACGGTGTTGCCGAAGCCAAAAAAATGGGCATTGATGTCATCATCACGGATCACCACTTGCCTGCAGAAACCTTGCCTGCAGCAGCCTGTATCGTCAATCCCAATACGCCGGGATGCAATTTTCCAAGCAAAAATTTGGCGGGCGTCGGTGTCATGTATTACGTTCTGATGGCCCTTCGAGCGGAATTTCGGCGACGCGGAAAATTTGACGCCAAAACGCAACCCCGTCTTGATGCTTTGGTTGACCTCGTTGCGTTGGGCACCGTGGCAGACGTTGTAAAACTTGACCGTAATAACCGAATTTTGGTTCAGCAGGGATTAAACCGAGTGAGAACGGGTCACACACACCCGGGGGTTAAAGCTCTATTTGAAATTGCCGGACGCCCAAGCGCTCAAGCCAAAGTGAGGGATTTCGGTTTTGTCATCGCTCCCCGCATCAACGCCGCCGGTCGGCTTGACTTGATGACGGCCGGCATTGAGTGCTTGATGAGCGACTCAGACACCGAGGCACAGCATTACGCCAAGATTCTCGACGATTACAACCGCCAGCGCCGAGAATTGGAATTAGACATGCAGTGGGACGCGGCCATGCTCTTAAATAAGATTGATGTCACGAAACGTCATACTTTGGCTTTGTATGAACCGACGTGGCATCAAGGCATTGTCGGTTTGGTCGCAAGCCGCATAAAAGAAAGCAAACACCGTCCGACCATTGCCTTTGCCAACGCCGCCGACGGTGAAATGAAAGGATCGGGCCGCTCGATTGAAGGTGTTCATTTACGTGACATGCTTGACCTTGTGACCAAAACCGCCCCGGGTATCATTAAAAAGTTCGGGGGACACGCCATGGCCGCGGGGCTAACCATTGACGGGCACCGTTTTGATGACTTCTGTCAGGCTTTTGAAACGGTCGTGGCTCAAAATTGCGAAGAAGATGTCTTCGAGCGGCATGTGTTGGTTGATGGCGACCTTGATCCAAGAGATATTAATATTTCTCTGATTGAAGCCATCAATGCGCAAATTTGGGGACAAGGTTTTCTTCCTCCCCTTTTTGCCAATGAATTTAAAGTTCTGCATCAAACGGTGCTCAAGGGCGGGCACCTGAAATTGATGTTGGAATTAAACGGTTCTCGTTTTAACGGGATCTTTTTCAGACGCTCGGCCGAGGTTCCCTCGGTTGCCCGTCTGGCATACCGGCCGGAGATCAATGAATGGATGGGGCAGCGAAGCATTCAGCTTGTGATTGAACAGCTCGAAGGTTAATGCTTGCACCGCCTTGTTTTTTCTTGATTTTCGTCTAAAATTAAGGCCTTTATTTTAGGTGGTGTCGATATGACTCGTAAGCCTTTTGTTGTCGCCAACTGGAAAATGAACGGCAGTCTCAAAGCCAATGATGAATGGCTTTGCGCTGCAATGCCGCAAATGAGCGGTACGCGCTTAAATTGCGATGTCGCGGTTTGCGCCCCCTTTGTTTATATTCCCCAATTGGTGATTGGCTTTGAGCATAGCGCCACGTTAGTGGGCGCGCAAAACTGTGCCCAATACGCTCAGGGCGCCTACACCGGCGAAGTGTCCGCCGCGATGCTTGCCGATGTCGGTTGCGATCTGGTTATTCTCGGCCACTCCGAACGCCGCACGCTTTTCGGTGAAACCGATGAGACGGTTGCTGAAAAGGTCCAAGTCGCATTTGATAACGGTGTTATGCCGATTGTCTGCGTTGGTGAAACGTTGCAAGAGCGCGAAGCCGGCAAGACCATTGAAGTGGTCAGCCGTCAGTTGCGTGCCGTTTTGGATAAAGTCGGCATCATGCCGCTGGTGGCCGGTGCGGTGGCCTACGAACCTGTTTGGGCCATTGGCACTGGAAAGAGTGCCAGCGCAGAAGACGCTCAAGCCGTTCATGAAGCTTTACGTGCTGTTTTGGCAGAAGTTGATCAAGAAGCCGCTCAACGCACACGTATTCTTTATGGCGGTAGTGTCAAGGCAAAAAACGCCCCGGAACTTTTTGCACAACCCGATATTGACGGCGCATTGGTTGGCGGCGCGTCATTAAAAGCTGAAGATTTCTTGGCTATCTGCCACTGCGCGGATAACCTGTAATTGAAAAAAATTTAAAACCATTTTTGAGTTAAAGGAAAATAGTAAAGATGTCCTCCATGTTGGTCTCCATCGCAATCGTGGTGCAAATTATCTCCGCGGTCGCCGTGATCATTTTGGTCTTGTTGCAACACGGTAAAGGCGCCGACCTCGGTGCTGCCTTCGGCAGTGGCGCGAGCGGTTCCATTTTCGGCGCTTCGGGCTCTGCGAACTTCCTGTCTCGCTCCACGGCTGTGGCTGCCACGCTCTTTTTCTTGGCTACCATCGCTTTGACTTTGGGTTCCGGTGCGTTCAAACAAACCGCCGCACCCGCCTCCGGAGTCTTGGGATCCGTCGAACAATCGCAATCTGTTGACGCAGATCAAACAAATACGACGCAACCTGCTGCTCCGGCCTCGCAATCTCAACAGATTCCACGCTAAAATAGCGAACTCTGATTTGAGGGATTTTTCTCTCGGATTAGTAAAATTTGCGGCCGTGGCGAAATTGGTAGACGCACCATCTTGAGGGGGTGGCGGAGCAATCCATATGAGTTCGACTCTCATCGGCCGCACCAAGTTTCCAACCCGAACTGATTAAATTTCAGTTCGGGTTTTTCGTTATTAATCCCTACCTCACAGCCATTCAATCCACTCTGGTTAAATAAAACCACCTAATTTGTTTTTGCTTTTTAGTTTCTCTAATGATTAATCTTTGCTGAGTTAGTCTTTTGAGAAAAAGTCATGCCTCAATACCTTCTTGCCATGACCATCTTCGGAACAATAGGGCTGTTCGTAAAATTTATCGAATTGCCCTCAACGGTCATTGCTCTGTCGCGTGGAGCATTAGGAACGCTTTTCCTGCTATTGGTATTGAAGCTTTTAAAAAGACGAATCAATACGGCGAGCGTAAAAAGCAACTTCAAACATTTAGTCATAGCCGGTGTCGCTCTGGGACTCAATTGGATTTTTCTTTTTGAGGCTTATCGATTAACAAGCGTTGCCACGGCTACGCTTGCCTATTACATGGCCCCCATTATTCTTATTCTCCTCTCCCCGATTCTGCTTCACGAACGCATCCCGTTGGGCAAATGGATTTGCGTCATTTGCGCTCTTTTCGGCATGTCGCTCATCTCCGGTGTTTGGGAAGGTTCGGAGAACGTTGCCTTAGACGGCATTACGATGGGACTTATCGCCGCCTGTTTTTACGCCGGCGTTGTCATTAACAACAAGTTCTTAAAGGGGCTCGATCCTTATGACTCGTCGATCGTACAGCTAGCCGTTGCAGCCATTGTACTTTTACCTTATGTCCTCTTTACGGTTGATTTTTCTGTTTTAAAGCCCGATACCACAACGATTGGTCTCACATTAGCGGTCGGTATTTTGCACACTGGTGTGGCTTACTGGCTTTATTTCTCGGCTCTTCCCAAACTCGAAGCCGCCCGCATTGCCATTTTCTCCTACATCGATCCGGCAATCGCTATTTTGCTTTCTGTTTTTGTGTTAATGGAACCAATGACAACCGCGGGCGTTATTGGCGCTGTACTAATTTTGGGGGCAGCATTGGCTTCTGAATTTGTGGAGAGGTGAATGATACGATAGCTTTCGAGTCACACTTCAATGATTTTACCGCCGTGGTCATCCACGTAATGTTGTACGAGCAAACGAACATTGCTCCTCAATTGACCGCTTAGGTGCAAATAGTCAGGTACTGACCAATAGTTATTGTCCAACATTTCATGAACAATATGAGGAATTTCAAGTGTCTGGTCATTCAACCATTGACAATCATCAGCCGTGTAGGTCAACCAATTTTTAATGTTCGCGTCGTCTGTAAATTGATTCCAATCACTAAGCATCGGATTATTAACGCAATCGCTTCGCCAATACTCTCTTAGACCAAAACACAAATCTTTCTGCCCGTAATATCGGTTCAGATAACGACTTAGTTCTGACAAAAGCGCTCTCATCTTAAAGAAGTTGCTTCCATAGCTCATCTCATCTTCCAAGACATTTTTAGCACCCGTTGATTCAACTTGGATTCCCGACTGAATGCACCAATCCGTCTCATTGGAGTAAGTTGGAGATTGAATCAAGCGGCTGACAATCTCAATGGATCGCGAGTGATTTAATTCAACCAGGTCCACGAGTTGACGGGTCACCTCCCAAAACAATTTTCGATTTTCTTTAGTATCCGGACAAGAGGCATTTAAACGCTGTTGTCGTTTAATAAGAGACTGCTTAATAAACTCTCTTTCATGCTCTTCTCGATCTTTCAAACTGCTGACGTTATCAAACGGTTTTTTCCCAAAGATTGCTTTTTCAAGCGCTCGGATTTCTTCAAAACAAGCGTATCGGTTTTCAACCATCATTTTATTTTTTGTCTCCAAGCGAATAATCAGCGATTAATTCAATGTCAGCCTCTGTGCTATATCGCAAACGAAGCAAATCCGGTATCGACCAAAAACGATATCTAAGCAAGTTCTGAAAGACGAGAGAAATCTCACCTTGATATTTTTCAACCCAGGTGCACCCTTTGACATTAACCAAAAACCAAGTGCGAAGATACTCACGATCATAATCAGGCTCGTTCCAGTGAGAGAGATGCGGATCTGCAATCAAACCTTCATCGTAAATTTCTTCTTCCGCAAAGTGTTTATCTTCTTCATTAACGGGACTTGCTGAAATGTAATTTTGAGTAGAGGCCAGAATAGGACGCATCCGTTTAAAGTCAGAGCCATAGGCTAAATCGTCAGAAAGCTCTACTCCTCCCATGTCTCCGTCAACAATCAAATAAGCCTTAATCAACCAATTAGAACTTTCTCGTGATACCCCGGCAAAAGAAACAAAGCGGGCCATTTCAAGAGCGCGCTTTCTGTTGAGCCAAACTAAATTATCCAATTCTTGATTAATTTGTTTAAAAGCCAGAAAGTTTTCTTCTGTCAGCGGGCAACATCGATTTAAATGATGTCTTCTATCGGAAAACAATTGGTGCAGATGCACACTTTCCTGAAAAGTCAATTGCGATCTGTGTTTTTTTACTAGGCTGAAAATTTCCTTTTCAATTTCATGAATAGCTTCATAGCAGCCGTATTTATCCATAAAAGCGTACCCCATGTCTACGATGGATATTTCAACATGGGGTGCATCAAATTATGAAAGATATCATGCAGATTAACGAACTAGATGTTCAACACCAGGCCCCGACAAAACACTTCTTCCCAACGCCTTTGGAGTCACAATAATCTGCGTACTGATTCGATCCTTGAGCTCTTGGACGTGACTGATCACGCCTATTAATTTCCCTTGCTGGTGAAGACCCGATAAAGTTTTAAGGGCATTCTCCAAGGCATCCTCATCCAAGGTTCCGAAACCCTCGTCCAAAAATAGCGACTCCACCTGAACATTTTGGCTAGCCATCTTGGATAATCCCAGAGCAAGCGCCAGACTCACAATAAAGCTTTCGCCACCGGAGAGGTTTTTCGTTGATCGAATGACTCCCGCTTGATAATTGTCCTGAACCTCTAATTCGAGTCCATCTTTGTCTTTGCGTTTTAGGAGGTAACGATCGTTCATCTTCATCAAAGCCTGATTGGCATACGCAATCATGATGTCAAAGGTGATGCCTTGAGCGTAATTTCTGAATTTCCTCCCATCAGCGGACCCAATTAATCCAGAAAGAGCGCTCCATTGGTCCACGATGAGCTGTTTTGCAGCAATCGTCCTCAAATAATCTTTGCTCTTTTCTCTTGCTTCATCATCGCCTCGAAGTTCATAAAGAATGTTGCCCAACGTTTCCCGAACATCAGTTTGTTCGATTTCATTGGCTTTTTGTTCTGCCTCAAGTTCTTCAATCGTTTTATCAGTAAGGTTCTTGGCTTTTTCTTGGGCTAACGTTTGGTTGTTTTGTTCCATTTCTCCTTGCAGACGATTGATTCGTTCTGTGAGCGACTGTGACTTATCTTGCAAGGATTCCAATTCCGAGCTTTCCAGATGACTTTGAAAATAATGTTCTTGGTCATCAAAGCCAAATTTTTTAAGTGAGGCTTCAAAAAGCGATAACACCTGCCCTTCCCGACCTTGAGTCTCTTTAATCTGCCGATCGTATGTTTCAATCGCAGAGATGAGCGTGCGCAGTTGACCTGTCTTTTCATCCGCCGCTTTTCTCATTTGTTCATACGAGCTTTTTGTTTGTGTGACCGTATCATTGAGGCTCTTTTCTACTCGATCCGGATCCTTGTCTCCAAAAAGCTCCGTTCGGATTCTTTTTTCTTCATTAAGTTTTTCTTCACTCTGCATAAGCTGAGAATGTTTAACTTGCCGAGTTTTTTCTTTCTCTGCTTTCAGACTCTTTATTTCCCGAATTTTGCTCGCTACGCGTTCCAAGTCTTTTTGCTTCTCATTAAATGCTTCTTCATTTTTTACCCATAACGTTTTCTTAGTCAAAAGCTCATTGATCACTTCGGTTGGTGACATCGGTAAAGCAAGACCAAACCCGGACACACTTTCGTAAAAAGCGTTTGAATCCAAGGCCAACTTTTCTTTCTTTTCATCGATTAAATTCAAAGCTTCCCGTCTTTGCTCAATCACCCCATCCAACCGTTCTTGAACCAGACGTAGGTTGGCTTCCGCCCCTGTAATCGCTTCTTTTTGAAGCGTTGCCTTGGTCACTAGCTCTTGCAATTGGTTTTTCAGGCGAATTGCCTCATTTAACGTTTTTTGCACTGCGTTTATTTGAGTCTGGATTTCGTCAACTGCCGGAAGATTTCCCGCGGCATAGGGATGGTGCGTTGCGCCACAAAGCGGACAAGGAGCGCCATCTACGAGCCCCCTTCGATGCTCTTCCAATGATTGGACCAATTGACGGTAATGCCGCTTTTCTTTCAATGCGTCAAGTTGCGTGACAAGTGACTGTTCGGTTTCTCCCTGAAGAACCCCCTTAAGCTCCTCGGTCACCTTTTCTTGTTGATTCTTTAGGCGCTCTGCCGTTGAGCGTAACGCGTTAAGGTCTTGAGTTTCTTTTTCAAGCTGTGCACGAAGCTCTTTTTCCTTGTTTTTACTTTTTTGATCATCCTTTTGAAGCCGTTTGATCTCACCTTCTGTTTCTTTTAAGTGGTCGTTGCTGGCCTCAAGCCCCGAGTAGGCCGAAACGAGCACCTTTTCGCCCACATGACTTTTTAAATATTGTTCCAACAATCTGGTTTCTTCTTTTAAACCTGAAAGAGCGCTTTCTTTATCAAGAAGTTCCTTTTGCCTCTGATTAATCGACTCTTGAAGCGACCCGACTTCTTTTTTCAGTTCTTCCAAATCAAGAGTTTGCTTTTTAATAGCGGCATCTCTAAGACGAATATCGGAGATGATGGGCATTGCACTCTGACGAGCATTTTCTGCCGCATCCCATCGTGTTTTCGATGAGTCACTAGCGGCTTGCACCGCTTTGAGCACTTCTTCTGCGACCGGTTTATCCTTTGCCGCTTTATCTCTTAATTGAGTGGTTTGCTTTAAAGTCTCACGAATCGTTTTAAGCGCCTCGTAACTTGGATCTACTTTTTGTGCTCGAAGAGCCACTTGAAGTTTTTGAGCCTCTAACTTAAACGCATCGTTTTCGTTTTGTAAAGCTTTATCTTTTTCTGCAAGGGCTTGAGCTGTCTCTTCCAATCCTTTGACTGTTTTCTTCCAGGTTAAAGCTTCTTGAATGGCGTTTTGTGACTGCTTTAATTCCGTTTCTTTTTGAGTAAGGACATCCCTTTGGTTTTCTTTTTCTTTACGGGCATCATCGGCAAGCACCTCAATACCACCCAACTGGCTCTCTAAAGCCTTCAGCGCCTTACTTTCCTCATCCATTCGGCGATACACCTTTTCAGAAATTTCAGAATAAATTTCCATACCGGTGATTTTTTCCAAAATCACTGCCCGGTCATCAGATGAAGCTTTTAAAAACGCTGCAAAATCACCTTGAGCCAAGAGCATGGAACGCGTAAAACGCTTGAAATCAAGCCCCGTGAGCTCATTAATCTTGTCGGCGATCCCCTTTTTGAGATTCACCATCTCATTGGTATTCAAGTTCACAAGCTCTTGCTTAGCCGGCTGCAACGCCCCCTCGGGCTTATTTCTGGCGCGTCTTTGACTCCAGTGACTTATGTAACGCCCCTTGCCTGTTGAAAACACCACTTCTGCAAAGCAATCCCCTGTCTGACGAGTCATGATTTCGTTGGTGGATTTAGAGATGGTGGCTAGTCTCGGTGTTTGGCCGTAAAGCGCGAGACATATGGCATCCAACACCGTGCTTTTCCCAGCTCCCGTGGGACCAGTGATCGCAAAAATACCGTCTTCCCGATAACGCTCGTTTGTGAAATCAATACTCCAGGTACCGGCCAGTGAATTGAGATTTTTAAAGGTGACTTTTTCAATGCGCATGATGTTTTCTACCCTTATTCTTTCTGATTATCCGCTTCACTAATCTGACGACAAACTTCTGAAAAGAGCCCCTTTAATACAACTTTTTGATCGTCCGGTAAACCGTAGTCGGTCAGACATTGGTCAAAAACATCTGCGGGATTTAAATCCTGAAGTTCAACTTCCTTTTCATACTGCTTCATCACGGCATTAAAAAGCATGGCGTTTTGAATCTTAAGCACTTCAATAGAGGTGTTCTCCACAAGTTTATAGACTCGCTCACGAAGGTTTCCGATCACTTCCTGTCCTTCATAAATCACCTCAACCCAACCGGCAAAGGACTCCTCTTTTAATCGCCTAAGACTTGCCTCAATGCTGTCCCAATCACCTTTAATCTGTTCAAAGTGCCTGAATGCCGGAACCGGCACGGTGCGAATGTGCACGTGTTGATCATGGATATCAACAATCACAACAGATTTTTGTTGATGAATTTCATCAAAATTCATCGCCATAGGCGAGCCGCTGTAACGGATATTTTTACAGCCTGCCACATTCTGAGGAATGTGCAAGTGGCCTAAGGCAAAATAATCAAAAGGCGGAAGTCGATCCGCCGGCACCTGACCGAGGCTTCCGACATAAAGATCCCGCTCACCGTTCGTTTCACCTGAACGTTTATAGATTGAAGAACCGGCAATGAAAAGGTGCCCCATCCCAATGATTGGCAAGGATTTACCTAATTCGTTTCGCTCTTTGCAGGCTTCTTCATAGACCGTTTGATAGTGTGAAATGATGCCTTCTACCAAGCGATTTTCTTTGTCTCGATAGGACTCCCCTTCGCTACTTTGACGAACATCCCGATCTCGCAAAAAAGGAACGGCACAGACAATCGCTTCCGAATTATTGTCAGCATCCTTTAATACAAGGACTTCGTCTTCCTCTCTTTCCGCCGCACTTCCGACAACATAGACATTGAATGCCTTTAATAACGCTTTAGGGGCATCCAAAAAGGACGGCGAATCGTGATTACCGCCCGTGACAATGACATGACGACAGGTTGTTCTGGAGACTTCATTTAAGAAACGATAATAAAGCTCCTGAGCGGTGTTGCTTGGTGTTGAGGTATCAAAAATGTCGCCTGCGACAAGGAGAGCCTCTATGGAACAATTTTTGATTGTTTCAACGAGCCAGTGAAGGAATTGCTCACTTTCATCGTAACGCTTGCGACCGTAGAGGGCTGAACCGATATGCCAGTCAGAGGTGTGGAGGATTCTCATAGTTACGCCAAATTAATAAAAATTTATCAGATATATGAATAAACCCTGTAAAACATTTTAGCTGTATCAAACTCCGTGATATGTTTGCAAATATCTGACGGGGATCTCTGAAACAACAGCAATTTTCAATAATAAATTCCGTCTAGAGTCAAATACTAGGTTGCGAAAATCATAATATTGTCATACGGTATAAACTGGGAGTAGGAACAGTAAATGCATCGTTAAACTTTTTTAGCTTAACCAAAGGTACTTGTCATGCGTTTATTTAGGATTCATGGTGACAACATTGTTGAGTGTGAGCGAATTGCAAAATTGATTCTAAACTCACTAAGTCCTAATTTTTTAAATTTCTTTTTAATTTCTCCATCAACTATAGCGATAGAACTGAAAGCTAACTTTGATGGTACTCCTATACATTGGCATATTGAACTTCTCCCCGGATTTAATAAAAATTCAAAAAAACATTGGGAAGGGAACATATTTGATGCTTTACATGATGCTGGAAGTATTTTTGACGAAACACCCGACGCTATCGTTACAGAAATAATTGGTAAGACAGAGAAAATTCTACTCAGTATTGAATTCTGCTCTGCGTTGCAAGCCGGCAACCAAGCCTGGCAGAGAAGTGCACGAGCTTTTTCGACAGGTCGTACTGGTTGCCCATATTTATACATTGTTGATTTTGTGAAATACGAATTGGATAGCGCTAGCAGAAAAAGAAAAAATCTCAGATTCCCTAATGCTGCAGTACCTTATAGTTACGTAAATTATTCAAAAGTCACGGGCAATTTCATATCGCAACTTTATACTAAATCTGAAGAGTTCGATAAAAACCGTGACCCCAATATTTCAAAATTTAATGAATCCGATTTCGGTAATAAGGAGCTATCAACATACCTAATAAAACTTATGCTTGGTTTAAACACTCAAGAGGAAGAAAAGGTCATTCTGAAAAAGAACATGAACGTTGTGCAATTCCTAGCGAATCATTTCAATAAGCGTACCAATTTTACTTCCAAAGAATGGAAGGAGATTTATTTATTAAAAAAAGGAAGTATTGTAGATTACGCAGTCAAGAAAAACCGCTTTAGTTTTCATAAGACAATTGCATCAAAAAGTCACCATGGAGCTTCAGCTAGTGTTCTTAAAATTATGGATAAGTATGGTATAGGTCTAACATCACAAGATATCCCCTTTGGGGTTATTCCTTCGGACAAAAGAAAAGCTTTTACGAAAGATCTGTCTAAACTTTATCCAAAATTAAATTTAAATGTAATGCAGCGAATAGGTGATAGTCAAAAGCATTTAATTGTCGCTATATTCAAAGGTTTTAAGCCGAAAGGTGATGATAATCGACCTGATAGAGGTTTACTTCCCTTTGCCACTATGCTTACATCTACTGACACAGATATCCTGACTTATATTTATGGTCCATTGATTGAGAATAATCTAAAGCTTCTTGACACAAACCCATTAACACTTACAGAAAAAAACGGTTTATGGAGATCAATTTTTGCCCTTAGTAACTACGTTATTCTTGACGTTCCTGTTCTTTCAAAAAAGAAATATAGCGCCGTACGCCTATATGACACCAAAAATATTAAGAAATACTACGGAAGTATTGGAAAGAATAACACGCTATTAGGAAAAGAAAGGTTTTCTAGTACTCCGCTTAACTACGGTGAGGATGATGTTGACACAGGAATACACTACTTATTTTCTTATATTCTAAAAAAACATTGTTTTGAAGGGATGTGTAACCCTCCGGGTGGAGACTGGAGTGGTTTTTCGGTCATAGATAAAGATTATGAGAACAGATGGTTGTCTTTACCACGTGTTAGTGATGTAATTAATGGTAAACGCCCAGACCATGTTGTAGAAATTTTTGGAATTTTTAAAAAGCCACTACTTTTGTCAATTGAGTCCAAAGAAAAATCTTCTGATCTTGAAATAGATGTAGGAACGAAATTGGTTACTTATATAAAAAGATTGATGGATTATGTTCCGAGTGCCATTTGTCAAGTAAAACCAACATTAGGTAGCTGGATGTGGGGGTACCAAAAGATTGATTTCAATAATTTTGAAGTAATGTCAGCTGCCGCATACATGAGAAAGCACGCAGAATCCCCCACAGAGATTTTCAAGAAAAATTGTGAATTACTATTCGTAATGGATCCCGTTCTAGACAATCCCAACATGGTGTGGGATATCGAAATCATTCCATCGTCTAAACGAGCAAAAATTGTCAAAAAGTTCATATTGGATATGTATGCTGCCTCTGGAGATAAACAACTATATATTCATTGAATCAATAATTTAGATAAAGAGACTCGAGAACTTTCTCATTCTTTTTATCTATTACTTTTTTAAAAGTAGAATTCCCCGATGGGATGAGTAAATGTCTCTTGTATAATTCGCGGGGAAGTTTAACAGTAAGATTTTCATTCCCCCTTTTTCCATCGAAAGACAATAAATACTTAACTCCTCGGTAATTTAAGTCCTCTAAATATCCAAGAAACCTATCGAAGTCAATAGTTCCAAAATATCTTCCTTTTGTATGAAAATAGGGAGGATCCAAATAAACGACATCACCAGACTTTGCAGATTCTGTTGTAATCATATAATCCTTTGCCATAAACTCCGTGTTTTTAACTCGTAGAGACCAATCATTTATTATTTTTGCTAACCTATCAGGATTTATTCCTTGTCGAGAATGATGGAAGGAATTGTTGAATTCTCCTTTTTCATTAAACCGAATAAGCCCGTTTACACAAGTTCGAGACAAAAACATCAAATCATATGGGGATTTATCTCGATTAAAACTATTCCTTATCTCATAGTATGCAACATAACCTTCTTGTTGTAATTTATTCCACCGAACCCGATAAGCTTCTGCTAGGTTGGTAGGATTATCACGAATTTCCCTCCATAATCTAATTAAAGGTATACAAATATCACCACAAATACTTTTTGGTGGATTTATTGCGTACAGCATAGCCCCTCCACCAATAAAAGGCTCAAAGTAAGTTTCAAAAGATTCTGGAAATAGTGACTTAATTTTCTCTGATTGGGTACGCTTACTACCGCTCCATTTAATAACCGGTTGGATCATTAGTCATTTTCCTTGAAAAGATCGTATTGTTCATATTGTTGCACGTTAGCAAGCCTTTTTTCTGTTATTTCGCAATATTTCTTTTCTATTTCGAATCCAATATAACGACGCCCATTCATTTTTGCTGCAACACACTCACTTCCAGCTCCCGCAAAGGGAGTTAAAACAATATCTCCAGGTTTAGAAGATAAATTAATCAAGCGCGTAAGTACCTTTAAAGGCTTCTGAGTAGGATGTTTCCCATATTTCAGCTCGTCGGGACTTTTATTATTTGAAAGACTCCATACTGTTCTCATTTGCTTACCCGGTACTTTTAAAAAATCGTCAGCAAAATTTCCACTTTTAGAATAGTCGTAGTTGAAATAGTACTGTCGTTTTGCTCCGCCCGAATGAACCCATAGTATTGTTTCATGACTCGCGGTAAGACGCCTTCCAGAAAGGTTAGGGAACGCATTTTTTTTATACCAAATAACTTCATTGATAATCTCAATTTCAAGTATTTGACACAAAAGATTGATCACGCCTATATTGTGATAAGTGCCAAAAATCCACATAGACCCTGTGGGCTTTAGAATTCTTTTAGCTTGAGATAACCATGCAAATGTAAAGTTAAAATAATCTTCCAGAGACATGTTGTCCCAATTTTCATTTGTAATATTCCAGTTTCCACCCATCCCTGCTAATGAAATACTGTTGTCCCATTTCCAGTTACCACTCTTGGAAAGGTTATAAGGAGGATCTGCGATAATAAGATCTACGCAATTATCAGGCAAAGTTTTCATACCAGTAATACAATCTGTGTTTTCTATAAAATCTAACTTCATTTCTACCGACTCAATCATTTTATTTTTTGATAGCGTAATTCTTCGTCTTGTTTGGAGGAAGGTATTCAACGATATCACCAATGTCAACACCAAGCTGGTGGCAAATTCTACACAACACTGATAACGCGACCTCATCATCACGATATAATTTTGTCATTGTATTAGGAGCAAGACCCACTAATCTTCTGAACTCGGGTCTACTAATTTTTCTATCTATCAATAACTTCCAAAGCCTGCTATAAGAAATGGCCACCACAACCTCCATCGTACTTGAATTGCACAATTATACGATTATTTCGCAACATCTTGCGATATTTAATTGTCTTCGCAATAAAATTTATTAATAAATACGGTGTAGCTCCAATCTTTTTACTTCACAAATCACGACAAAACCTTGTATGTTTTTTATCTATTGATTCGATTTGTAATGTTTTAGAATCCTTACAACTAAGATAACAAATTAATCCGTGTATTCGAAAATTTTTTTGGAGAAGTGAAGCAAAATGTTTTACAGAAATTTTACATTCACTAGTGAACAATTTAGAAAATACAGTGATGATTATTTAACACCAAATGGGCGTGTTTGTACTTGGGAATTTTGCTATCTATTTTTTCAAGAGAAATTCGACTTATTCAAAAATAATAAAGCGACAGAAGAAGATTGGATCAGAGCAGAGCTAGAGCTAGGGTCATATCTCGCAACATATGGTATGTACAGAGGCTCTGGCGATCTAATGGATTTCAATCGTACTATCTATAAACCAGTTATTCAAGAACTTTTCAAGGTAGCCAAAAATAAGAAACTTCAAGCGTATCAATCAAACATAGAGCCAGATGCCATTATAGAGTTAGTAGACGCTATTTCTAATGGATTTAAAAATGTAAAAATTGAAGAGAAATACATAAAGCCAACCAAAATTCTTACAACCAAAATTTTAATGGGTGTTTTTGCTTGTTTGCCAGCATTTGATAGTCTTTTATCAAAAGCGCTGGTTCAGTTTAAGAAAAATGAGCCCCAATATTCTTTAATTGAACTTTTAAATACGGATTTAAAAAAAGGGCCTCCTACATGGAGTCATTTTGCACGTGAAGAAGGTGTCATTAATTTTTTTGACAAATTAAGACCTACTTTCAAAACTTCTAAAAAAGACTTTCTCTATCCATTGATGCGAACCATTGACTTATATTTCTGGTTTTGGGGAATGGATTTATTAAAACAAGAAAAGGCTAACAAGCAAAATTGTCTTACATCTGAAATTCTAAAAATATTAGGTGATGGTGGAGAATACTCGGCTCAATCTCTTGCTAACAAATTAAATATGAACCGGAAGGGAAAAATTAGTGCTCAAGGTATTGCATCAAGCCTAAAAATAATTCAATACGAAACCGGTAGAGTTATCTCGACACAAAAAAAAGGGAGGAAGCTTTGGCAAATTCATTCTGTTGCCCCTGATAATCTTTAATACATTCGTAACCTCCGTGGATAATTTCGAGCAGTCCTAGTTTTAGTATACTGTAGAGGATATTTTGCTTTTCTCTCAAATTTCAAGACATAAGGTTTATGTTTAAGGAAACAACATGTCAACAGTCCGATCTGAAGTTAATGTTAAGCCTGAGGTTCTCACTTTTAATGAATTAAAAGTTGATATAGAGCGAGGAGAAATTAAAATCCCTAAATTTCAGAGAGGTTTTGTATGGGAAATTGATAAAACAGCAAGGCTTCTTGATAGTATTTTGAGGCGTTATCCCATTGGAAGTTTCGTCTTTTGGGAAACAAACGAGCGTTTGCGTTCGGTTCGTAATATAGGAAATATCAAACTCCCCGATGCTCCATCTGATCGGAAAGTAAGTTACATTCTGGATGGGCAACAACGATTAACTTCTATTTACGCCAGTCTGATTGGTGCAAAGTTAGATCAAGATCATGATTTCACCGCAATTTATTATAACTTTGCCGCCAAAGATGATGAACCAATAATTGTTGCATCGACTGAGGGACTGGATTCTTCGTTACTTATCCCCTTTTATGAATTAATCTCAAACAGAATTACAGAACTCATTAAAAAGTATCCATCTTGTCCATCAGATCAAATAGAAGATGTAACGGTCCAGTTACATTCTTACTCTTTTCCCGTAATCAAGCTGAAAGATGCATCTATAGATGTTGCCACTGAGATTTTTACCAGAATCAATACTGGAGGAGTTCCATTAGACCCATTTGATATCCTAGTAGCAAAGACTTTTATTGAGGGACAATTTGATTTAGAAGAAAAAACTGCCGAAATACAAAGCAATTTAGAAAAGGTGGGGTACACCACTATTAGCAATTACACAGTAGTGCAAGCTTTTGCTGCATGCGTTATCAAAGATATTCGGAGTAAAAGCATCTTAAATATACCGCGCGAAGTATTTTTAGAATTTTGGGAGAAATTTAAAAGGTCTTTTGAGTTTTCAATTGATTATTTTAGGGATTACTTCAGGATAAAAGCTTCTAGACTTTTACCTTATCCTGGATTACTGATCCCGTTTACTTATTTCTTTTACTTACACCCTGATCGTCCTAGTCATTTTCAAGAGCGTCAGTTACAAGACTATTTTTGGAGAGTCATTCTAACAAGACGTTTTTCTAGTGCCCAGGAAACAAAAATAAATTCAGATCTTAAAGACGTTATTCTCCCTATTGTTAACGATACTAACAACATTTCGTACAAGGAACCTGTTGATATTACGAAAGAATTTCTCAACAATAACTCCTGGTTCAATGCTGGAAACGCTTTTATTAAGGGTATTCTGTGCATATATGCAGCACAAAATCCTTTATCTTTCGCAAATAACTCTGACGTTAATTTAAGAAATGACTGGCTTGCAAAAAGAAATAGCGTTAATTATCACCATTTCTTTCCACAGGCCTTTCTGAAAAAACAAGGATTTAATGATTGGCCAATTAACCACGTTGCCAATATTACATTGGTTGATGATTATCTCAACAAGCGAGTCATTCGTGCACAAGCTCCCAGCACTTATGTCAGCGAATTTGCCAAACATAACGAGAAACTTAGGGAAGCTCTTGAAACCCATTTAATTGGAGACGTAACAGAGTTTGGAATACAAAGTGATAATTACGAGCTTTTTATTAACAAACGGCTTCAAATGATAGAAAATGAGCTAAAAAAACGACTCATATTACGATCTAATTTTGATCGTTTAGATAATTCTGATTCTAATTATGAAATTCATTTCGAGAAGTAGTAATCATGGCTCGTACCTCATCCGGTTTTTCACAAGCTTTAATCTACCTTGAAATCATCAAGCGCTTACCACGCCACTGGGTAACTTCGACAGAAATCATGCAAAGCTTGAAATCTGCCGGCATTGAGATTGAGACTCTAACTCTACAGCGTTATCTAAAAGAACTGGCAGAATCCGATGAAATTCCGGTTGAGCGTGATACTCGCTCTCGTCCATACGGTTATCGTCTCGCCTCTTTCAGCAATACCTTTTCTTTCTTGTCTCCATCGCCGCAAGAATCCTTATTGTTGAAACTGATTCAAGAATATTTGAAATATCAATTACCCGGAAAGCTTGCTAAAACTCTTGACCCGTTCTTTAACGCTGCGATGGATAAACTCGACACACCACTTGGCCACGTCACAAAAGAGCGTCATTGGTTAGATAAGATCGCGGTTGTATCGGACACACTTCCCCGCATTCCGCCTCAGGTGCTACCCAGAATTTTCGATGATGTCACCAATGCTCTTTACGAAGAAAAGAAAATTCAGGTGAAATATCGCAACGCAGAAGGCGAAAAGAAAGAAGCCATTTTGAGTCCATTGGGCTTAGTTCAGCAGGACGGTCGTTTGTATTTGGTTTGCCAATTTGACGGCTACGATAACTACCGTCATTTAGCCCTTCACCGCATTGATTCTGTCAAGCAACTAAAAGACAACGCTCAGGGCGTCTCAGGCTTTAAAGTTAAGGATTACATTAAGAGTCGTCACTTTAATTACACAGGTGATAAGACCAGACTAATCCACCTGATTTTGGACTTTAAAAATCCTCAAACGAAAACCTATTTGGAAGAGTCTCCTTTTAACCGCTCCCAAAAGATCACAGAACCGGAGAAGGGTTTATACCGCTTGGAAGCCGATCTGGTTGACAGCATTTTGCTAGACGGTTGGATCAAGATGTGGGAACAAGAAGCACAAATCGTTCGAGTAGAGAAGCTCAAACTCTAAGAGTCCGAAACATTATGGACTATCGCCGCTTGGATCACTCAGAGACAAGTGGCTAATTTTTGAGCAAAAGGGTCCGTTAAAACGATTTTCAAACTCATGGAAGCCCGAGTCATGCCCAAATAAAGCAAAGACTTGGTTTGGTCGTCTAATTGATCAAAATCCACTTCTGTCAAGATAATGCACGGCGCCTGAAGTCCTTTAAAACGTCTCACCGTATCGTTAAAAAGCGTTCCGTCACTAAAGAGCTGACGACCGTTTTTAAACTCATCCAACGGTTGTTTAAGCGAATATTTGTCTGATCCCAGTGTTGGTGAACATAAAATCTCTGACGAATGACGTCCCTTCATCGTCAAGATGGCGATTTGATCATCAGAAAAGCCCTCTTTTCGAGCTTCATCAACTGCCCGTCTTGTTTCTCTTAAAAGTTGCGCGGGACCACTATAGGTGAAAAAAGCAGGAACATCCCCTTGATAGGGACTCGTAGAGACCAAAGGGCTAGAAGTAAGCGCCAGTTCATTGATAACCTGCGTTACCCTCTGCGGTATGCGAGCGGTTTCTGCGGAATTCACTCGGACAGATTCGGTAAATTCAACGGTTTCACCAGTTTTGAAATTGGGATCTGATAAGACGTAGAGTGTTCCATCGGATGATAGAGCCTGCGTTAACGCCACCACCCAATCGGATTTCAAATCTTGAGCACCATCCAACACGATGAAATCAATGGAATAGTTACCTTCTTCTAATTTCTGAACAAACGTCTCTGACACGTCATTGAAATACTGGCTTAATTTCAATGAATCAATATCTGCAGGATCTTCAGCTCGGGTTTTCTCAATCGCCAATTCATGCCATGTACCAATGAATTCAACATGCTGATTAATGGGATGATCTTGAAGTTTCTGAGCAATATTGCGGGTCGTGTTGATGTACCAGGCACTTCTTTTTTCTTGATGGGCTTTTTGTAAAAGCGACAACGCAAGCTGCGTTTTACCGGCACCGGCCGGTGCATTAACCTCTACAACAGCCAGGGGCGAGTCAATTCTGGGAATCCAAGTAGCCAATCCGGAAGACAATTCCCGACACCGGATATCCAGCGTTTCAGAAATGGAGCTTAAACTTTGTTTGACAACACAGTGATTTTCTAAAAACTCAACGATCGTATCTTTAGAGATGTCGTGACTATGCGGCAATCGGTCGCAGTCCAAAATGATATTGCAGAGTTCATCCATTCGATCCGCATCAATGACTCTGGTCGAATCAATCCCTATTCCGTATCCATCCAGTTTCCCGGTTGGTAAAACGAGAAACGAGCGAATAGTTAGATTCTTCGCAAGAGCTGCCAAACGATTTCTGGCAATTCCTCCCTGCCTATTTAACTGTTTAACAATATCCTTTTGACCTCCGGCGCCATAATCACGCACCACGTGTCCGGATTCATCCGCTATTAGATCACCCGCTTTAACCTCTAAGACAACAATAACGCCGGTCGGTGTAACCACAACGGTATCCAGTTCAGAACTTTTACCTTCTGCCGCAATATCCACGTTAGCGATTACAGAATATCCCGATGGTAAATCTTCCAATTTTTTCTTCACAATTAATTCAGCAAACTCACCCTGTCTGGCCTTTTGTTCTTCCATATGAATACCTCTATGTGCCATTAATTCAGACGCTCTTTGTCTTAAAGAGATTGTTTCGATCCTCTTGACCTCACCGCTCAGTAAGCAAAAATCCCATATATAAAGGCAAAGTCAAAAGCTGTTCACGACGACCAACGTTGTAGTCCCCGAGTTTTATGGCCGAATGCACGTGATACTTCTCCGGATGCTTCAAAATGGTGCGCGTGTTTTTCGCATTACCGGATTTGGCCTTCACTTCCAGCAAAACCGCCTCACCTTTGTAGCACATAATAAAATCAATCTCTAATCCCGAATCCTTTCGAAAATAATACAAAGGCCTTTTCATTTTGATGAAGAAATCCGCCACTAAATTTTCAAAAATCGCTCCTTTATACCCAAAAAGATCGCCTTGCAAAATATCACGCTCCGTACCGTCTTCCAACATCCCGACAAAAAGACCGGTGTCAGACATATAGACTTTGAACTTATCCTGACAAGCATTGCCTTCAAGCGGCAATTCCGGCAGCGTCAGGTTGTAGCAGCGGCGGATTAACCCGGTATCTTCCAGCCATTGAAGACTTCCAACATACTGGTTAGAACGCGCTGTCTTTTTAATCAAAGAAAATTGGAATTTCTTGTTGTCTCGAGCAAGCTGCTTCGGAATCGATTCAAAACACTCACGAATTCGTGATTTATCTGCACCTTGTGCATATTTGACCATATCGTCCTCAAAGGAGCGGATCAAAAGCTTTTGCTCTTCACGAACGAAGGCGACATTCTTTTCTTTAATGAACTGATCAACAATATGAGGCATTCCGCCCACAACAACATATTGCAGCAATAAGTCTCTCATCCGTTGGTGCAACGCTTCAGGAACGGGCCTTTCCTCTTCCAGACACTGCTTTAGAAGAGCTATCAAAGCATCCTCAATCCCATTGGCCCAAAGGAATTCCTCAAAATCCAACGGAAACATATCAATGATTGTTTCATAACCTACCGGTACAGAATAGTCTTCCGAACGATAGCCACTGATACCCAATAACGAACCCGTTGCTAAAACGTCAAAACGACCATCCAGCTTGAAAAATTTCAAAGCCGCACGAGCTCTGGGGCATTCTTGAATTTCATCTAAGACAATGACTGTCTCGTGAGGGATAAAGCGAACGTTTGCACCGACAAACGCACTCATCATTAAGACGACATCGTCAACTTTAAGCGATCCTTCAAAAATCGTTCTGTAATCCGGATTTTCGAAGAAATTCAAATACACAACCTGTTTGTAGTGTTGTTGAGCGAATCGCAACACAGAAAATGTTTTTCCGCATTGCCTACAGCCTTTCAAAATCAACGGATTCCGATTTTCCGTATTGAGCCAATTCAAGAGTGTTTTTTCAATTTTTCGCTTAAGCATAGATTTCGTCGCTCTAATTACATTTTTTAGTCACTTTAACACGAAAAATTACGTTTTCCTAGCGACTTTTTCCAAAAGTTTTACATTTTCCCAGCGAGTTTTTCGGGATATCTAACATTTTCCTAGCGAGTTTTTAAAAATAAAGACAGATATTCATGATTGGGAACATCATTTTTTTGGATATTAAACCTTCATAAAATGAAGCCTTAAGCATTATCCTAATTTCAGAATAAAGATAGAAACTCAACTAGGAGTCAACCATGCGTAGGGTTGTTGGTGATTATGTTGTTGACCTTTTTGGTAAAGAAGAATCCAACAAAGAATTTCTCATTAAGCAATCAAAGATCAGAGGCTATTGAGACAATAAATGCTTCATAAAGTGAAGCTATTGTGAGTATTCTTTCAATAGATAAAAAGTTAACAAACGCCCTCATAAGGAGCAGAAAAACATGATGAACTTCATCGCTATCGATATTGAGAACTTTAAAGTAGATCTCTACGACGAAGAGGAGTTTATTGCCGCCTATGAAGCGGAGGCGCTTGATCCCGAAGACTACAAAAGTGATGAAGATCGAATCACGGAACTGGTTGAAGACAATTACTGTGACATCGCTTGGTCCCGGCAGGACGCGGTCGATAAAATTATCGAAGAAATCGAATTGCTTTCCATTGAAGAAGGTGGAGACGATGAAACTCTCGTTGGTTTAGCCAAAATGCTGATTACTATCGCTCAAGCCAATTGGTGGGATGAGTTTATTGAACGAAACAATCCGTTCGGGCTCCCTAGTCGCAGTTGTCTTGAACTTTAATCTCAAGAGTTCAAAAAATTTAAAAATAATCCAACCTAACTTTAGTTCATCATTGCGCCGGATATCTGATAAATCAGGTATCCGGCTAGTTTTAATTATCAATACCTCATAAATTGAAACGCCTGCCGATACCCTTTTCTCATTCATAGGAGACTATTTATGAGTTCAAAAGATCTATCGAGCAAGGCATTTTCATTCAAATACCAAGAGTTCTTCAAACCGGGTTTTATTTGGTACAGAGACGAAGCAGTCGCTTTCGTCAAAGAACACTATACGGTTCAGTTGCTACTTCCCGCTGAACTTTTGCGTCAATATCCCCACTATTCCGCCTCTTACAACGGCTTTATTGAAATACCCGCCGGCTTTGTTTGGTTTGCCCCTAAATTTGTTGCGGAAATCGTTCGGGCTTGGGGGTATAGATTCTTTGGCGCGCCGTTTGAGCAAAGCGCTTTTGAAAAAGTTCAACAAAGTCTACGAACACTTTTTGCTTTTCATACAGGATACCCGGATCTGCACAAAAAGATTCATAACGCAGCAACATCACAAGAAAAAATCCAACCGGCCCGACAACCGCTTCTTGATTCTTTCAGAGAAATAGCGCTTTCAACTAAAGGACTTTTTCCTTGCCTCTATGAGTTGATCCCCTTGTGGTCCAACCATGTCACCCCGATCAAAAATGAAGAAAAGAAACGTTCAGCAAATTTAAAGGTTCTTTACAAACCTAAAAAACTGATCCCTGTTCAAACCAGTCTCGATTTGGTTTTAAGTGAAGGGCTCGTTGAGTGCGCCGCTCCCTCCACGCTTTTAGGTTTTTGCGTTAGAAAACTCAGCTTATCGGGTGAAATTTTGGACTACTGGTTTATCGCCCCCTACAAACTCGGATACGACTCTTTCACAAGCCAAGCCACTCATTACCAGGTGGACTGCGAAATGAGTCAGAAACTGTCTAATCGTGAAGAGGGTCAAGTCAAGGCCCGAGAAGTTGATCAAAAACTCGATGAAATCGCTTGGAGTAAAGATCCGACACTTAATTTTGAAGAGTTAGAAAAAATCGCCATGGTCATGACTTCAATAGAAACACCTAACCAAAGCCTGCAGTACAAACGACACGTTCTCTATGATCTTCTTGTCGATACAAAGCCTTTAACGGAAATTCTTGACAAAATGGAAGCCTCCGGCGACTCTCCCTATTCTAAAAACATCAATCCAAAGCTTTTTTCAGAGGCTTGCACTGCCCGAGCCGTTGAACTAAACGGGACCAATAACAACTTGCCATTGAGCCCATTTTTCGCCCTAAGACCCAATGCATAAATGCTATTTTCCCGATACATTAATACATCATAATTTGATGCATCGGTTTGTATTCTTTCATCATCAAAAGGACTCTATCGAACAATATTTGTTCATGAGCCCCATAACTTAACCCAATCCCAAAGCTGACAATGATGAACGGAAAACAACCTTCGATCTCACACATGCTTTCCGAGGAAAGCCTCCTCACGCATGAAGGCTTTATTCGATTCAATGGATTTCCCGTTGCTTTTGTGAAAAGCAACCTTTCGGTGCTGCTACTTTTACCCTTTGAAGAACTGAGTCGCCGTCCATACTACTCGGCAACTTTTAACGGTTTTATTGAATTGCATTACTCAATAAGCAGACTCTGTCCCCGTTTCACCTTGGCTCTCATCGCCGAGTGGGCAAGCCGCTACTTTGGACTATCAACGGATCCCAAGCGTTCAGACTATGTCAAAAAAGCTCTCCAACGGCTCTACGGCTGGCATCACGGTAAATCGGATTTAGCTTCTGCTCTTTCCAATCCCGATGATCCGACACACGACTATCCACTAGCCGATAAGCTGTCTGCTACCGAAGCGGATGTGCTCGATAGTTTTCAAAAAAGCCACTACCCGATTTATATCATGAGCGGTCTTTGGTCAAACCACATTCGATCACCGAAAGCCCCCTATCTTCCTACTCGCGAAGCTCGACGTTTGGTCCCGATCGATAACGGTTATGTCCCGGTTATCACAAACGCGGATCTTTTAGTCAAAGTCAAGGTCGATGATCAACATCGTGAAAATCTGATGGGCTTGTGTGTGCGCAAAGTTGAGAGTGATGGTGAAATCAAAAAAGTATGGTTTTTGCCTAAACGGCTTTGGAAATGGTTCATGTATGAACCGGAACAAAAGCAATTTTTGACAGCCAAAGAGATGGAAAAACTTCTTCCGGCGACTTCTTCATCCAATCTTTGTACCGAAATGTTGGACGATACATTAAACACTTTAGCCTGGTCACAAGATCCCGGATTAACGAACAAAGAACTTGAAGATGTTTGCATGCTGCTTTTGGAAATCGATCACCCGGACGAGAAACCTTTGGTCGTGAACTCGCCTCTTTTCCAACTCTTTCTTGAGAACAAAGACCTTGCGGAGGTACTTCAAGCGATTGAATCCACCACCCAGGGTAAACACTCGGCTTTTGAGGTTGATCCCGTTGTCTTTGCGGCAGCCTGCGCCTTAAAAGCGAGGGAATTTCAAGGGGAATCCTCTGAGGGTGGCATTCAATACTGTCCTATGCCCGATGTCAATGCACTAAAAACGTTTTATCAAAAGGTTTAAAAAATGAAATTCTCGGATTTAAAGAAAAGCATTCTGGCTCAATTTGAAGTGGCGGGTGGCAACCGCATCGTCCCTTTTATCGAGGGCAAGCCCGGTGGTGGAAAATCAGCTTGTGCACGAGAAATTGTCAATGAATTGAAGAAAAAATATCACATCGCCGATGAACAAATCGTGGAATTCAATCCCTCGCTTCGAGACCCGGTGGATGTCCTAGGAGTGCCGTTTAAGCATGAATCAGGCACACACAATGTGTGGCTGCCGCCCGAAGAGTTTTATAACTTGCGTCAAGGGGTCGGTCCCTGCGCTTTAATCATTGAGGAGCTGACCGATGCTCCCATGTCCATGCAAAACCCGATGTGCCGCATCATTTTGGATCGGTGGGCCGGATCGGTAAAACTTAGTGATCAGCTTTTCATCATTGCAACCGGCAATCGCGTTGAAGATAAGTCCGGAGCCAATCGCATGAGTACAAAACTAGGCAACCGCCTGCGTTGTTTGTCTTTTGATGAAAATCTTGACGATTGGATCACATGGGCCAAAGCTCACAACATTTGCGACGTGCTGATTAAATTTTTGCAATTTCAGCCTAAGATGCTTTCTGATTTTGACCCCACTCGGAAAACTAATCCGACTCCCAGAGCGTGGGAAGCTGTGAGCCTTGTTCCATCATTCACCGGACGAGACGGTGAAAAGTTTTTTCATGCCTTGGTCGCGGGTGACGTCGGTGAAGGAGCCGCGGCCGCTTACTGCGCTTTCCGGAAGATGTACCTAAACCTGCCGGACTTTTCAGAACTTTTAGCCCGCCCCGAACAATATTCGGTTCCGGAAGATTTAAGCATCCGCTGGGCAACCGTCATGAAGCTCGTTGACCTCATTGCGTCCGAGAATTGCAAACAGGATACGGCCAACGCCGCACTGACTTTTATCAGTCGGGTGCCACCCGATATGCAGGCCATGGCTGTTCGGGAACTATATAAAGGCGAATCCAAAAAGCGTTTAATCGCAAGCCCCGTTTTTAAGAAATTAGCTTCAAGACTCACTAAGGTGATCGGATGAGTGAAACCATTAACAAACTTCTTCAGGCTAAAACTCGCCTGTCACTGCGAGAACCCTTTTTCAGCAGTATTCTCTTTCGCTTTCCCATGGAAGCAACTGACACGGTGCCTTATGCTGCCGTAACCCCTCGTGGGAGAATTCTTTATAACCCTGAAACAATTGAGAAACTTTCGGTGGAAGAGGTCGTTTTCTTACTCTGCCATGAAGTGCTGCATATAGCGTTTTCTCACAGTCTTAGACGAGGCGAGCGTGATCATTTCCTTTTTAATATCGCAAGCGATGCCGTCATTAACGAAACGCTCATTGAACTGGAAATCGGGAAATTTATTGATAGCGGGGTACGACTGAGGGGCGCTCAATCCAGAACCGCCGAAGATATTTATGACGAAATCTACGAAAAGATTCCGGCGGCCAAGCTACTTTGCGACATCATTTATTCAGGTGACCAAAGCGCTGGCGAGCTCAAAAATGATCCCCTTGCCGAAGCAAGAAAAATCTTTGGTGAATCGGTGGAAGACGCTGAGTTACGGGACATTGAAAATTGCGTAAAAATGGCCATTGCGGAAGCAATCACCAAACAGAAAATGATGCAGACTCGTATGGGCTCCGCGATGGGTCATCTCATCACCCTTTTAGAGGAATACGTGTTGGTTGAAAAGCTTCCCTGGTACGAGCTGTTGGGACGCTTTATGACCAAATTTGTTTCACAAAACGAAACATGGCGCCGCCCTAATAAACGTTTCTCCGACGTCTATCTACCTTCTGTCGACAAAGAAGCGCAAATGGGCTCAATGGTTGTAGGCATTGACACATCAGGATCCATTTCAGATGAAATGCTGGCTGCTTTTGGCAAACACCTTTTTGACGTTATTGAAGAGTGCAAACCCGAAGAGATTTTTGTCTTGTGGTGCGATTACAAAATACAGAAAATAGAACAGCATCAATGGGAGGATGTGCCTTTTAAATTGTCCGCTCCGGGACGCGGAGGCACCAATATGTGTGAGATTGTCAACTGGGTGAATAAAAACACCCCTGAGGCTGATGCATGCGTCATCTTTACTGACGGCTATACACCTTACCCTCAAGCCGATGAAGAAAGTGTTCCCACACTTTGGGTGATTACCTCAAAGAATGCCGCCATCCCCGAACATATCAATCGCGTTCACTTTGAAATGGAGTAGTCCAAATGCAAACAGGCTAACCGATCCGGTGTTAGCCTGTTTGATATAACCTAGAAACCTTTTGTCGGGTATTGTTTTTTAATGATATGAGCGAAAAATCTCATCATTTCATCAGCATCGCCGGTCTCGTAGAAGCGCCCCAATTTTTCATGAAACTCAACACTTTCCCGATTTAAAACAGTTATGGGCCAATAACCGTTGAGCATCAAGCATCCATTCATCATCAAAGACGCAGTCCTTTTATTAGCATCAAAGAAAAACTGAGTTCTGGACATGAATAAAAAAACTGCTATCGCTCGTTCTTTAGGGTCCTTAACTTCAGTATTAAGAAAGTCAAATCCGCGTTCAGCTAATATCGGTAATTTTTCATAGGTAGGGGGAATGTACTCCACATCATGGATAGCCGTATTAAGATTTCTCAAAGTTCCCCATTCCAGGGCATCTTTATAACCGACGAAACGGTGAAGGCTGCTGGCAGTTTCAATATTGACCTTGAACTCTCCACTGCGCAAAAGACGAACCATTTCACGCGCGCCGTCCCCATAATTTTTAACCTGTAGCAAATCAGTCACATCTAATCCATCCACCGATTTACCATTCAAGATGGTCCTCGTTTGTGGCAATGTGGAAGGATTTTGCTCAAGAGTTCTCATGCAGTTCCAGGTTATGTCAACCAAATTCTGATTAAATATGTATGTTGCTTTCTCAGTGTCTCCAATATAGGGAATTTCAAAGTCGACCGTACCCATTGACCAATGCATACCATTTAAACAATCAAATTTGGTCTCTAACATAATTTTTCTATCCTGAAAATCGGACTCTTGATGAGAGCATTAATTTTAGCCAAACTTTATTTTTCTCAAAACCTTATAACATCCGACTAAATATTTTCAATTAATTGTCCCACCTCTTTCAAAACCATCGGAACAATTCCTGTCGCCTTGCCCAACCTGATGTAATTGAAAGGACCATAGCCTTCGTCCATCATCGAGCAATTAAATTGCATCTCCCGCGGGGCTTCCTTATTTAAGAGCATACGAATAGAGGCGCCGGCTGAGGCCGCAATCGTGACAAAATCCGCAGCCGGATAAACCGTTCCTGAGGTGCCGATGGCGATGAAAATATCCACTTCTTTTAAGTACGGCATGATCCAATCCAAACCATGCGGCGTTTCTCCAAAAAGAACGACATCGGGTCTGACGGCTGAAAATTGAGCGCGGCATTTAGGGCAGATATTTCCCATTTTGTAGAAGCCTTTTCTCGGGAAAACCGTACCGCATTTCTGGCAGAGACTGCGATTTAAGGACCCATGCAAATGAAAAACAGCTGTATCTCCCGCTTCCTCGCAAAGAGAGTCGATGTTTTGCGTGACATGCACAATGTCGGCCTGTAAACGATACTTCTTTATAAACTGAGCAATGGCTTTGTGAGCAGCGTTTGGTTCACAAGCGTCAAAATCACGGATTCGCTGATTGGATGCTTCATAGACTCTTTCAGGCAACGACCTCATATAACCTCTTGAAAGACTGGCGCTGTCGTTTTTAGGATCACTGCCTTCTCCACGGTAGGTCGGGATTCCGCTTTCTACTGATAGGCCGGCACCCGAGAGAATAAAAATACTTGGACGCTCTCCGCGCCACTTTTTAATCATTGTCGACAACATACAAAGACCCCCATTATTTATGCAACTTCCAACTGACCATGCGTTGAAATTCAGGCCACGGATCGGTCAGATTTTTTCGACTCAAAAGTTGATGCATGGCACTGCGAGCGTACATATCCCGTCGAACATCAAATGAGAGTTCATAACGGCTCCACTCAAAATCCTTCATGTCATCGGCATCAGGCGAGACTGCACAAATTTTCACCTCGGGATAATGTGAAGCGATGAGTTGCATCATCCGTAAAAGTGCCCATTTTTTCCAGGTAAAGCTCTTTACACGAAAAGTGCTTGGATAGTCCGGGTAGTGCCACTTTTCTTTTGTGCCCGTAAAAAAGCCGGCTAATCGAATAATTTGATAAATCTCCTCGACATCGGCCCGTTTAGGAATGGATAACTCATAGAAGTCCCGATCATTGTCTCGCCACGGCTTCTCAAACCCCATCGATGTGTAGAGCTGATTTAAAAGACTTTCCAGTTGCTGAGCAAAGCGTGAGGTTTTGACTCGTTCATAAAATTCATGCCAACCGGTGCCGTAGCAGTCTATTTTCCGATAGTCCCACTGATGAAAATCACTGTCGGTTCGAAATTGGTAGTCAAAAAGCATTTGAAAGTAGACCACCGCAATTGCGCAGGCAATATCTTTGACAGAAGCCGACAACTGCCTTAGACCGTCGATGCCGTTTAGAAGATTCAAAGCTTCTTTGGCGTTGTCATTGACAAAGGTATCCACAGTTTGAGATTCGCCCATGCGGCTTGCAGCGATCATGGCACTCATGATTTCACTTTCGGACGCGATCGCTCTGTATAAATAAGTGCCAACCGCCTGAGCAAACATAAAATCATCATGGCAAACTCGGCTTCTGATTTCTTCCAAAAGGACAAAATAGCTGTCACTTAAAACGGCTCGGTACGCCTTACCTTGAAGAAAGTCATCAGGATTAAAAGCGGTCTTAAACGTTTTATTTTCCGTTCGCATGTCTGTTCTCTCTATTTTTCTGACAGGATAAGTATGACTTTTAGGACTTCACTTTATGCAACATCCGATTTTGCTGAGCACTTCAAAAACTGATAGATGACTCGTTAGAGTGCCCGTATCTGAAAATTTAATGGAGAAATAACATGTTGGGAGCCATTGTCGGCGACATTGTTGGTTCACCTTATGAATACAACAACCTCAAAAGAAAGGATTTCGAATTTTTTAGCCCAAATGGTTTCGTCACCGATGATTCCGTTTTAACGCTTGCCGTCTGCCATGCGTTATGTCAGCAAAGCACAAACCTTCAAAAGGCCGCCGAGAAATCCTTGATGGAGATCGCCTGGCGATACGCTGACAAAGATTACGGCGGAGGTTTTCGTCGTTGGATGCAGCAGGAAAATCCAACCCCCTACAATAGCTTTGGTAATGGTGCCGCTATGCGTGTCAGTCCATGCTCAATAGCCGCAAAAACACTCGAAGAATCAAAAGCGATGAGTTACTCGGTGACCTCTGTCACTCACAACCATCCGGAAGGACTCAAAGGCGCCGAAGCAGCCGCTGTCGCAGGCTTTTTAGCCAAAAATGGTCTTACTAAAAAAGCCATCGAACAATACATCAACGAACACTATTATCCGATGGATTTTTCCTTGGGCAACATCCGTCCTCAATACCAATACGAAGTCAGCTGCCAGGGCACCGTTCCCGTTGCTCTTAAAGCTTTCTTTGAATCGGTGTCTTTCGAGGACGCCATTCGAAATGCGGTCAGTATCGGAGGCGACAGCGACACGATCGCGGCAATTACCGGCGGTGTCGCGGGTATTTTTTATGGAATTGATGATTGGATCGCTAAAAAAGCCGAAGAATATCTGGATCCGTACCAAAAGCAACTTTTGAAGAATTTTGAAAAATTATTTTGCTAAAAATAATGTTAGGGGCAGATTTTTGCCCCTAACGATTCCTTTATTAACAAATTGGAGTATCACTCTGGCTTAACTTCTGACGTTTCTTTTTCGTTTTGATCTACCCTCTCTTTCATCTCACCGTCTAAATCATCTTCATCATCCAAATCATCTTCATCATCGAACTCTTCATCTTCATGGTCTTCGAGCCAATCATAGGCGGATAAAGAGACCCGGAAAAGACGTCCGATAAAGTCCAAATCTTTAGGTTCATAAGGACCTGTCTTGATTAATTGCAGCATTTCTTCTATTTGCCAAACGTCTTTGTCGCTGTCGAGAAGTTGATCGATGACAAAAAACGGCAAACCGGTTGCAACTTTAAGACATTGACGTTTTTCCCCTGCGGACAAATCTTTAACATCAATCCGATAGTCCGCCTCCAATTTATCAGCCTCTTCCCCCGGCGGCATCATCCAAATAAGAACACCGCGTTTACCCAACATGTACGGACACTCGCAACCGAAGGCATTGTCCATCAGATCCAACACAATAATTTTGTGCTGCTGCAACACATCGCCCAAGTCGTCGTCAACACAAGAGGCATCTGCGCGGTAAATTAAGTCGTCTTGCCAATAGGTCATTCTTTCAACAACCGCCTTGACCGCTCGCGGATTCGCACCGCACACCAGGATATGGAGCGGACGGACATAACCATCGTGATCCGTTTGAAGATAATTCGTGATGATTTCAGCGGCCGTATCCACATCATCTTCGTTGGCTTGCGGTTCGCCAATCCGACTGATCGGATTAGCAACAAAATAAGGCAACTTGTAGCGTTGATCCACTAATTTTCTGCGCATGGCGATCTCCTTTTCGATGAGAAAATTATGACCGACCATGCTTCATTTTATGCATGTTTTAAATGACCGTATACGTTTCTTCGAACTGTCTGAGAACGCCTGACAAATAAGGATCTAGATACGTTTGCGTTTTCTGAGCGATGGCGTCTGGAATACCATAGTAAAGACCGGCAATACTGCCAGCCATGGCCGCAAGCGTATCGGTATCGCCTCCTAAGCTAATCGCCGTGCGGATAGTGTCTTCAAAAGAAGACGACTCCAAAAAGGCTTTTATGGCAAATGGAACCGTCCGAGGGCAGGTATTGCCGAAATGATAGTGAGGGCGAATTTCATCGATCAAAAAATCCATCGGATAATAATGATCTTGGACATATTGTCGAATTTCCGCTTTAGACCATTTTTCTTTTGCCAAGAAGGCTGCAACCGCGACGGCTTCGGCTCCCTTTAAGCCTTCGGGATGATTATGCGTCACGGCGGTTACCGCATAGGAAAACTTTTTAACTTCTTCCAAACTTCTGGCAACCATCGCACAGGAGCTCACCCGCATAGCCGAGCCGTTTCCCAAACTGCCATAAGGCTCACTGACATCAGCTAACATCCAGACTAAAAATTTGGAGCCATAGCCCGCTCTTGGGTATCTAAGAGCAAAAGCTTTAAGTTGAGCAGCCGCATGCAAAGACAACCGGCTGTAGTCTCCACGACAGTCAAGAAAAGCCTGACAAATAGCCAACGTTAAAATCGTGTCGTCAGAAATATGACAATCCGGCGTAAAAAACGAAAACTCTTTCGATTGAAGACTCGCTAATTCTAAGCGAGAGCCCACCACATCACCGACGATGGCTCCAAGCACAAGACTTACTCCTACTCTTTTTCTGAGAAACTAGCAGGATATGTTTCAGTTTAAGATGGGAAAGCTACGCAAAAATCGGCTCAACGAAAAAGTGGATCATGGCGGCCAAGTAAGCCTCATCCAGGTATTCAGCCCCTTTGATGCTGCCCATGGCTTTGCTTGAAGAAACAATTCCGCCTCTGTATACCGTCCCGTTCTTAAAGCTCAGCACCACTCTTGAAGAAGATTTGATGGTTCCTTTATAAGCTTTCCCATCATCAATTAATCCCAGCTGCCTTGAAGATGAAACAATCGTTCCTTGATAGATTTTTCCATTCCTAATGGTGCATAACGCTTTGGACGATGAGGTAATAGTTCCCTCGTAGAGTTTGTCGCCATCGATGTGGCAAAGCATGCGGCTTGAAGAAACAATACCGTCATAGAGCGCACCATTTTTAAAAACTAAACTTCTCATTTGCGGCATGTTGTGCTCCTTATTCTGGATTTTCCTATCCTGTTATTAAGCTTAATACCGTCAAGCCTTTTTGAACGGAAATTTTTTGCCATTAACTGAGATCGAAAAATACCTTTGTCACATCCACTCGACCACGGTTAATTCGATACTCAACCGGCTCATGACCGAAGGTCAATGACAGTCTTTCCGTACATAAGGCTTCAAAATGCTCCGGAACTTGTAACTTTGCCGCCCTTTCCTGGTCCAAACATTCATAATGCACGGCGCATTTCTGACTGAGAATAACCACATTAAATTCCCTATCAAAAAACTCGTAGAAAGATTCACCGGTTCGGAAATGCGTTAAAAAGTAGTCCAAGGTGAATTTGCTGAATTTTTCTTTAACTAAAAAACTTTCATCAATGGATACGATCTCCTCGGTCCCCGTTTTCATGCTGATCCAGTGCCGAACAATATGAATAACTTCTTGTCCTTTTGACAAATGCAGGGCTGAAAGAATTTTCTCATCAACGTCGCTCGTGACTTCAAATGTCACCAAGCGACCACGACTTCCCCTTTTTTGTCCATCTAAATTTCTAAAAATTTGAAAAGCATTCCAATAACCTTGATCGCGATAAGTCCTTACAAATGTTCCGGCCCCTTCACGTCTGAGCAAAATTCCATCATTGACAAGTGTCTCAACCGCTCGTCTCAATGTTCCAATGGACACACCCACCTGTTGCGCCAAAACGGGCTCAATCGGAATTTTTTCACCGGGCTTCCATTCCCCGGATTGAATGGTTTTTAACAAAATTTGTCGAACTTGTTGGTAAAGCGGCTGACGGTTAACGCGAGAGAGGGTTTGCATAACGATCCTCGTTAAATTCATATATATGATTAATGATAGATCTTTTGTATTGCCTTGCGCTATTGGTGGAAACTAGACTGATGCCACACAACAAAATCCTAAGGGGAGCTGTCGTGCAAACGGGGATTCCACAACTAGACCAAGAGACTTACTTATCAGTTAAAACTCTCAAAGACTCAGCCAAAGTGACACGGGCTCTTCAGATCGCGTTTGACGAAGCCGAGCTCGGAATGAAGGAGCAGGTTGAGTTATGTGGAATCCCCGCGCCGACTTTTCAAGAAGCGCTGCGCGCCGAAGAGATTGTCCGCCGAATGAAGGCTTACGGACTATCAGACGTCACAACCGATGACATCGGCAACGTTATCGGCTTTCGTCCCGGGAAAGGCAATGGACCGGTTCTTGCCATCGGCGCACACATGGATACCGTTTTCCCGGCCACCACGGACGTGACCGTCAGACAAGAAGGAAACCGCTACTTCGCGCCCGGAATCGGTGACAATTGCTCAGGACTTCGAGCACTTTTGCAAATCATCCGCTCTTTGAATGAAGCGGATAAACACACCGAAGGGGATATTTATTTCGTCGCCACCGTTGGAGAAGAAGGCTTAGGCGATATTCGGGGCTCGAAATACTTTGTTGCCACTCACAAAATTGACGGCTTTATCGCTATTGATAACACCGAAATTGGGCGCATATTGAAGGGTGCCGTTGGTTCTCACCGCTACCGTATCACCATCGAAGGTCCCGGCGGTCATTCCTACGCCAACTTCGGTGAGGTCGCCAGTGCCATTCACGCCATGTGCATTGCCGGCAACATGATCGCTCATATCAAAACACCCACCAATCCGAAAACAACTTTCACGATCGGCACAATTCAAGGCGGCACCAGTGTCAACTCCATCGCCCCTTCCTGCTCTGTGGAAATCGACATGAGAAGTGTCAACAATGAAGCACTCCTTCAGGTCGAGTCTGAAATTTTGGCCTGTTTTGATAAAGCGGTCGCCGAAGAAAATGCCCTTTGGTCTATCACAGATCCTGCTAAACAGGTTCATTGGAAAAAAGAAAATGTTGGTAATCGTCCAGCCGGCATGCGCCCCGATGACTGCCCCGTATTGCAAGTGGCCCGTTCTTCTTTGAAAGCTTTAGGACAAGAACTGACAAACTACGGCGTCTCTTCAACCGATGCCAACGCTCCGGTCAGCATGGGCATTCCGGCTACCTGTCTCTCATCGGGCGGCATACAACACAAATGCCACACGATCCACGAATACTTCGACAAAGTGGATATTCATTTGGGGCCCCAACTACTTATCCTGACAGCCTTGGGACTTGTCGGTTGCGAGGGATTTAAACCCCTTTTGCCTAAGCGGGAATAATCGTAAGGAGTGAAGCACCACCATTAATGCTTTCGGAGACAACCATGACTGGTGTTTTTATCGTACTCATTTCGGTCGCGGTCATCTGCTGGTTGATCGTCAAAAAATTCTATCCAGCATGGTCTTTGTTCGTGGTGGGCATCGTGACGATCGCCATCGTGGCGGCGATCTCCGGAGATCCGGTGGCAACCGGTAAAAAAGTCACCGGCTTTATCGGTTTCGACATTCTGGGAATTTTCGGAGGCCTTTTGCAATCCCGCGCCGGCGGCCTTGGCATGAACATCATGATCATTGGCGGCTTCGGCTACTACATGAATAAGATCGGAGCCACGAGCGCACTGGTTCATGTTTGCACTCGCCCCATGTCTCTCATCAATTCCCCCTATATCATCATGGTGTTGGGCTACGTTGTCGGTCAATGCTTAAATGTGGTGCTGGGATCAGCCGTGGGTTTGGCCATTTTAATGATGGTCACGGTCTACCCGCTTATGCTAAGCGCCGGTGTCAGCCGCCAAGCCGCCTGTGCTTCCGTTGTGATGACCGGTGGTTTCGGCATCAGTCCTCTTGGTGCCAACAACTTAGTAGCCAGTAAATTGACCGGCATTCACGTAATGAACATTTTCGTGGATTACCAACTTGTCATCGCACCGGTTACTTTGATTATTGTCTGTATCGTGCACTACTTTGTGCAGCAGTATCTGGATAAGAAAGATTTAGCGAGCGGCCGTATTACACAAGCTGACTTCATTGCCAAAGATTTGTCCGATGCAGATAAAAGTGAAAAAGCTCCAGGCTTTTACGCAATTTTCCCATTGGTGCCATTGGTTTTTCTGTTTATTTTTTCTCCGCTGGTCTACAAAGGCATCAAGCTTGACATCATCAATGCCGTCATGGCTTCAATGGTTATCACTTTTGTCATTGACTGCGCCGTTCGCCAGGATATCAAAACGTCTTTTGCCTACATTAAAACCTTCTTCGAAGGCATGGGAAAGATCTTTTCCTCAACCGTCGTTTTGATTGTCTGCGCCGAAACATTTGCGGCCGGTTTAACACGCTCAGGTGGTATCCAGACGTTAATTGAAGCGGCCAGTAACTTAGGCAGCGGCTACCTCATCGTCTATACGATCATGTTCTTGATCGTTGGCCTATGCACTTTTGTGATGGGTTCCGGTAACGCCGCGTTCTTTAGTTTTGCGCCGATGATCCCCGGCATTTGTCAAACAGTGGGCGGCAACGCTCAGTGGATGCTCACCGGTATGCAATTGTCTTCCGGCTGCATCCGCTCCATGAGCCCCATCGCCGGCTGTGTTATTGCCGCCGCGGGTCTTGCGGACATTTCTCCGTTTGAAATTGTTCGCCGCTCGGCCCTTCCAATGCTGACCGCTTTTGTGGTTATTTACATCATGTCTTGCACCTTGGTCTGATCCAACCGAAGTTTCCTTTCAAGCAAGGCTTTTCCGCCCGATTTTTCGGGCGGCTTTTTTTGCAGCAAACCTTTTTGTATACATCATTAAATGATGTTTAAGTCCATACACTTCCTTTCAAGAAAAAGAGGAAGAATATGTTTAAGTGCAATCTCAACGCCAGCCATCAAACGTTTGACGAAACCGTGTTTCGTCTCTACCAGTTCTTTTTCCTGTCTATTCTTCTGTATCGTGACCTTTGGAAAAATGTCACCTGCGGCTACAACGATAAAGTTGAATACAACTTTGAACAAGTGAAGTGGAGCAAAATCCTGGGGTTGCCTGAACTTGAACAATTAACACCGGATGAAATCAAAAAGACGAAAAAAGTAGCGGACAATCAGGCCAAGATTTATTCGCTTTTAATGAAAAAATACCAAGCGTTTGAAGAAAACCCTCCCCTTGTCCCTGACAATCTAAAAGCCAATGTCGAGCTTTTGGCAAAAACGTTTGGCTTAAATGAGGCCGAAAAAAGTATTTTGATTTTTCTTGCGGTCATTAAACTCAATCAATTCAACTGTCTCGATCTATTCAATATCTTAAAAAACAAGAAAGCTGACCTTATTACCTATCGAGAACTCATCAGCGACTTTTTATCTACCATCTGCGATTGCGGTTACGAAACACTCTATAAAGCCTTATCTAAGAGCGGCGCTCTCATGCAAAATCGTCTGGTTCGCATCGATGAGGATCCCCGCGATTTTGAGTACTACCTCATCCTTGATCCGGATTTGGCCGCCAAACTGGTCTACCCTCATCAAAAATTGCATGATCTGCTGGCGATGTCACTGGTCAAGGGAAAAGAAAGTCAACTCACGCTCGAAGACTTTTCGTACCTCTCGCCCAATCTGCCGCTTTTAGTGCAATATTTGCGCAAGGCTCGAGAGACTCAAAAAAGCGGAATCAATATCCTTCTTTACGGTCCGCCGGGAACCGGAAAAAGTGAACTGAGTCGGGCCATCGCTCAAGACATTGGTGCTGACCTTTTTGAAGTGCCTGTCGTTGATGAGGAGGGAGACGCCGTTAACGACCGCATGAGTTGCTTAATGTTCAATCTTTCTCAACTCAAAAACAACCCCTCGGCGATTTTGGTTTTTGACGAGGCGCAGGATTTATTTAAAAACTTCGGAGCCACCCCCTTCTTGGCCACCTTATCGGCCAAAGGTAATGAAAAACAAAATAAGGGCTTGACCAATAAAGTCTTGGAAAACAATCAAACGCCCGTTATCTGGATTACCAATTCCATCCAGGCGATGGATCCGGCCTATATTCGCCGTTTTGATTTTTGCCTTGAAGTCCCGGTGCCACCTGAAAAGCAACGTCAAAAAATCATTGAAAACAAAGCAGGCGCCTTCCTGTTACCTGCTGGAATTCATTGCATTGCTCAAAGAAACGACATTGCTCCGGCCGTGATTGACCGCACGGCCAAGGTAATCTCGACTATCTCGACTTCAAAAGAGGAAATGCAAAAGCATTTCTTCACACACTTAAATGCCAGTCTTATCTCCATGGGTATTCGCCCCGTGCAATTGAGTAGCCGACCGGATGACGAGGAGCTGTATGATCCCGCACTGAGTACAGCGGACTATGACTTAGCACAAGTGGCTCAGGGGATTTCGGAGTCACTCAGTGCCCGTCTTTGCCTTTACGGCGTTCCCGGTACTGGAAAAACGGCTTGGGCACACTATCTCGGACGTGTTCTTGGCAAGCGAGTGATCGTGAAGCGCTGCAGCGATCTTTTGGATTGTTTTGTGGGTATGACCGAGAAGAAAATTGCCGCTGCTTTTGAAGAAGCTAAAACAGAAAATGCCATTCTGGTCATGGACGAAGCTGACAGTTTTTTGCAAAAACGCTCCGGAGCAAACTATAGCTGGGAAATCACTCAAGTCAATGAAATGCTCACGCAAATTGAAAACTTTGAAGGTATTTTCGTGGCAACCACCAATGCCTTGGATGCCATGGATGACGCCTGCTTGCGTCGCTTTGATTTAAAGGTGAAGTTTGATTATCTGGATGCAAAGAAATCCAAAATTCTTTTTAAACGGTACTGTGAAAAGATTTGCCCAGAAAGCTTTATTGACGACCGTATTTTAGAAGCGGTGGGCAATTTGCGTTCTTTGACGCCCGGTGATTTTGCAACGCTTATGCACCAGTCTCGGTTTAATCCCCTTAGAACGCCTGAGGCGTTACTGAAGGGACTTGAGAAAGAATGCGAAACAAAAGAGGGGCATCATCATAAGCGTCCGATTGGATTCAACTAACACATTCTTTTTCAGTTATATAAAAGAATATGAGCTTGTCGCATCCAACGAATCTATCATTAATTTTTTGTCAGTTCGTGTCTTGAAGCTAAGTTTTTTTCTCTAAAAAGTCGTAGAATGGAGGCCTCTCGTCAAGAGAAGTAGTGCCGTTATCTCCATCGTCTAACGGTTAGGACGTGACCCTCTCAAGGTCAAAATACGAGTTCAAATCTCGTTGGAGATACCATAAGCTCAAAAGTTGGGGAAGTGATTTACTTCCTCTTGTTGTTTTTAGCCTTTAATGCACAGTATTTGTTTGAGCTCGTGAATCGTTTTTGTCAAATCCGATTGCTGAGCCATCACGGCTTCAATAGATTTGTACGCTTTCGGAATCTCATCCAAAACGCCGGCATCTTTTCGACACACCACACCTTTTGTCTGGGCTTTCAAATCATTAACCGAAAATCGTTTTTTAGCTTCAGTTCGACTCATCTTACGGCCGGCACCGTGCGAAGAGCTACAAAATGACTCTTCATTGCCCAAACCTTCCACAATATAGCTACACGCTCCCATGCTGCCTGGGATAATCCCTCTTTCGCCAAGCCCCGCGCGAATCGCGCCTTTTCGCGTCACCCAAATCGTCTCGCCAAAATGTTCTTCTTTTGCAACATAGTTATGGTGGCAATTGACAATTTCACCCTCTAATTCTGTACTAGGTTTTAACACACGCAAAGCCTCTAGAACATCTTCAAGAATGATCTGGCGATTAGCCATCGCATAGTCCTGGGCCCAATGCGCAGCTTTCATGTACCAATCGAAATCCTCCGTGCCTTCTTTTAAAGAAGCCAAATTGATATCCGGCAGTTCCTCCCCGTTTTCTTTAGCCAATGTCTTTGCACGCGCAATAAAAAACGACGCCATGATATTGCCGATGCCTCGTGAGCCCAAGTGCAGCATAATCCACAAACGCTCTTCTTCGTCAGCCGTCAGTTCAATAAAGTGGTTGCCACCACCCAATGTTCCAAGCTGCGCATGCCACTCTGATTTAACCATCGGATCAAGCATCGTGGGTTCATGAGACAGAATTTCTTTTAGAGGTTCTTCAAAAGGCTCACAAGCTTCCCATCGAGTGTTTTCTTTTGACCGCTGCGCAAAACCGACAGGGACTCTGGAGAGAATTTCTTGCATCAAATGCTGAAGCTTACGTTCATTGAACGTATGTTTCGTGAGATTCGTGCGCACAGCCAACATCCCACAACCAATGTCAACGCCCACAGCGGCTGGAATCACCGCTCCTTTTGTCGCAATAACGCTGCCAATTGTCGCTCCCATCCCGGCGTGTACGTCAGGCATCGCAGCCACATGATGGAAAACAAAGGGAAGCCTGGCAACATTTTTCAATTGATCGATGGACTTCAGATCAATGTCGCGGGTCCAAATTTTCACAGGCACTGAAGAATTTTCCGTTAGCGTCTGGGCAATCGGCATTTTCCTATCCTTAATTTCGTTACAGTACTGAAAAAATACAGTTCAGTGCTTCAGTTAACGATACACGTAAGACAAGGTTTTCATGATTTTCCCATACTTCATAAAATGATGAATGATGGGTTATTTTGTTTTTAATAAAAATTTTGAACCACTAGTCATTATGAGAAAAAAGAAAAAAATGTTAATCAAAGGCATCACGCCTAAACCCAGAAATCCGATTGCTCGTGTTCTTTGTACTGATACACGCTTTAAGACCAGAACGTTTAAGAACAAAAAGAAAACAATCGAGAAATTTGATTGGAAAAAAGAAGATTTTTAGACAACAAAGCCCGGATTTTTCATATTCCGGGCTTTGATTACGAGTAATTAGAGCTTAATAACTCGAGCAACGTCAGCTGCAAAAGCCTTGCGACCTTGAGAACTCAAAATTCCATACAAGCGCATGGCTGTCAAATTCGCCAAAACGTAGTTTCTAAAAGCATTGAACTGTGTTTCATCCGTGATCCCGTACTGCTCTTTAGCCAAGTCTTTGAGCGCTTGAACAGACCATTGGCAAGCAGATGAAGAAATGACCCAATCGTGATCGGCCAAGTGCACCACATAGCCTTCCATGCGGCGCGGCAGCGGAAGAGTCTTCTGATCGGCAGCCAGCAATCCGCTCTTTACAGGATCCACTCCTGCGATAATACTTGCGGCCTTAAGCCAGCCAACCACCAAAGCTTCGCCTTGTTTAGAAGAAGGATGCTCATGAGCGCAAGCTTGGGCCACGACCAGGCTTGGTTTAATACCGCGCTTGATGGACTCAGCCACGCTCAGTACGTGATGTTCACCGGTGCCTGCCAATGTTTGTTCAACCCGACAAGCATGATTTTTTTCCCATTGGAAGACCCAAGGTTTGTGCAGATCATGCAAAATTTCGCCGCCAACCGCATCGTCCCAGTCCAAATCGAGATTGTTGATATGGCGATAATTTTCATAAAGTGCCTGAGCGGAGACCACATTTAAAGCAGTATGAGTGGCTAATCCTCCCGGATAGGCATGATGGGAACCATAACCAGAACCCGGAGCGCTCCAAAAAGGCTGAGGCGACTGTTTTTTATTTTGAATGCGAGGGAAAATGGCTTTGGCGTCGGAGGCAATTAATTTTTCTTTTTTCAAAGAAGACAAAATGCCTGCTTCATTACCTTCTGCAATACTCGGCGCCGGGTTCTCAAGAATACTCAAAATAGAAGAACGCAAAGAAGAATTGTTAATCTTTTTTGCTACACTCACAATCGTGTCATACGCTGACTGAACCACTTCGCTATTTTTTGCCATGTCTACATCTGACATGGAAAACACTTCTTTAACACTACGACAGTTTTTGGGGCCGGCTGCAACCGCTGCCATAGGCGTCATAGCAGCAGCCGCAACGGAAACGCCAATCAATGCGCTGCCGTGAAGAAAATTTCGACGAGACAAGGTGTTCATAATGTCCTCTGCTCTTTAAAGTAACAAGGTTGCCTTGGATGGCAACCTTATTGTGCAAAGCCAGAATGACTTAGGCGTATCAATTCAATGAATTTGAAGTGACAGATCACCTCAATTGTGAACGACCGATTTTGATAGCCGGGAAAAGTGCAAAAACCGCCCCTAATCCCAACGTCACCATTCCCACTTTTACTTCATCCAAACCAACAGACGGCGTCATGGCGATTCCGGTGTCTTGCCCGATCACAATAGCCGCTATCTGAGCCAACCCATAACCACCCACCATGCCGATGATGACACCAGAAGCCACCACGGACATGATCAAAAGCCAAACAACCTGCATGACATAGCTTCTGGGCGCCCCCATTGTTCTTAATTGCAAAAATTGAGGTTTTCTTAACTCACCGAGAATAAAACCGGTGATGAGGACCGCCAGAAGGGAGATCATGACCGAACTGGCGGCAAACCACTCAAAAGCTACCATCGCGGAATCCAGCGTGGCATAAAGTTCTACTAACACCTCTCCGGTGAATATCGCCATTAAATTAACGGACTGACCCCGTGCATCTTGAGCGGAGGCTGACGATAAAAGCTGTCGGATTTTATAGGCATCCGAAATCGAAACCGGCTTGACAGCAATGGCTGAAAAACCCGGAAGTTTTTCGAATTGTCCCTGAGTGAGCCAGGACTCAAGTTTTGGCTCTTGAAGACCGCCATCCTTTTCATGCATTGCCCAGATGGCTTCAATCGGCACTAAAACCGCCCGATCCCAAGGGGTCCCCGTTTCCGGTAAAAGGCCAACTACTTTAAAACCGCTATCGTGTTTGTGACCAACACTGGCAATTCGCCCATGGTGAGGGAAAACCGTCTGACCGATTTCCAAACCGCTATGCACCCCCGCCACGGCTTCATGCCGCGTCGCAAATACACGCCCTTGCTTAAGTTGTCGGCTTTCTCCCAAAGTGATAAAAGAGCGAGTCGTTCCCACCAAAGGGCTATCGTCCACACGGTCACCGAAAGCCAAAGGCGCACTCCACTTCACACCCTTATAACCGTTTAGCAGCGTCAGTGCAGAAGCCGGCGTCAAGGACACCATTTCATCCCTTAAATAGACCGTTGACAGTAGCAAGGAGGTCCTGCTTCCTTTAGCTCCCACCAAGATATCAAACTGTTCGGCTGCTTTCGCACTTGATGATTTAATCATCCGTTCTGTTTGACCGATGGCCGTTGCGATGGCTAACGCCAAGGCCAATATAAAAGCGAGTGAACACAGGATTTTGAAGGACTGACGGCACTCGTTTTTCAAAAAGAGCAATACTCTCATAGTCCGGGCCCCCGAATGGTTCCGTTTTCAATGGTCAACACTCGATTAAAACGCTTAAGCATCTGTGAGTCATGCGTTACAACGAGTAACGTTGCTTTTAAATCAAAGGCGGCGTTAATCAATGCCTCCATCACACGAAAAGCATTGCTGTAGTCCAAACTCGCTGTGGGCTCATCGGCCAATATTACTTTGGGCGAACTGATTAAAACACGAACCAATGCCGTGCGCTGCATTTCACCCCGCGAAAGAAGAGAGGCTTGCGTTTCAGCGGGCACTCCATACTGACGCAAAAGTTTTTCGGCCCTATCACGGTCGGCTTCCGTTATTTTTCCTCTGAAAGTAAGCGGCAACAGCGCGTTATCCAAGGCACTTAAACCACCGAACAGGCGAAAATCCTGAAAAAGAAATCCGCAATTTCTGCCTCTCCAGTCATCGCGACGGGCTTCTGAACAGTGACTCAGCAACTCATTACCCCAAGAAACAGTCCCCCGTTGAGGCGTCACAATGCCGCTGATGAGTTTTAAAAATGTGGATTTACCGCTGCCGGAAGTGCCCCTTATGCCCAAAACTTCACCGCTGGCGATTTCCAAATGCTCAATATCTAAAATCGTTCTGATCGATACGCCGTCTTTTACGTGATACTTAAGCCCTTTAACTCGGAGATCAAAAGGCCTTACGTTGCTCATTTCATAACCTCAAAGGTCGCGTCCACCAATCGAACCAAACTCACGAATCCCGTTTCCTGATCAGTTTTGGATCCCAGTTCCAACTTACCGGTCACCACAATCGGTCGATTTGGTTGGACAAATTCTTGCTTGGCACTTAAATACACCACAATGATGTTGTCGGGCCAATCTTGGTCACTGTTACAGAACGGGCAGAGGCTCACCGGTTCACGCGTCATGACTAAAAAATCCGCCTCGGGTTTTAACGGCGGAGCCATAAAACCTTGAACAGACACCGTTTTGTTCGCCAAAGATTTCAATTTCGAGCTAAATTGCAGGCCCAAAATCGGATTACCCTCGTACATCTCCTCAAATCCGATTGAAGCGGTCGCGTCGGCTAAAGCCAATGTCGGCATAGAAGTTAGCGCAAACAGACATGCCGTCAGAAAACAGCGTCGTTTCATGAATTCTCCTTTATTGAAAAGACGCCGCCGATTTCCCCCGAAACCGCCGGCGCACTTTTTCAATCACAACCTTGGGATCATTAACGGCCCAATGCAAGTGCCTCGGCCATCACACGGAAAATTTCCGTTGAATTCATGAAACCACGGATTTGATCGGCGTTAGGACCTCGGGCGGTAACAACCAAATCATCAACCGTGTGAACACCTTGGCTTTCGCTGCGCGGCAGGTTGCCTTCAACAAAGTGAGCGCTGGGAACGTCCTTGTATCGTGCGTCAGCCACATACTGTCCCTTTTCGTTTTGAACGGCCGGGTTAAAGGTTGCATCCGGGAAAGAGCGGTACGTTTCATAGTAATCGGGATGAGCGCCGAAGAAGACGGCTAAACGCTTACTAGGATTGAAGTCATCCGGGAAACCGTCCTTATCCTTATCCTCGTAGTTGGGATAACCAGCATTGGCGTAGACGCCAACCTTTTCGCGCCAATCATTGCCGGGCTTATTGTCATCAACCGTACCGGCCACGGAAATGGAGTGGGTATGATCACCGGTGACGATCAAAAGGGTGTCGGGATGCTCATCGCAATACTTTTGAGCGGCTTCAACGACCTTGTCGAAAGCGATTGTGTCACCGACAGAGCGAGCCCAATCCAAGGGATGTGAATATTTGTCAACGAGACCAGCTTCGAGCATGAGGAAGAAACCGTCCTTGTTCTTTTCGAGCACTTTAACCGCGGCGTGGAAGGAATCGGTCAAATCCGGTTGATTGGGGAACTTCTTCACCGTGTTACCCTTCCATTGATGACGATCCACCCAACCGTCCATATTGCCGGTATGGAAAAGGCCGAGGAGCTTATCGCTGGCTCCAGCTTTTTCAACCAAGGCTGTACGGTCAGTAACAAGTGTGTAGCCTGCCTGCGTGAATTTTTCAATATAGTTGATATCATCTTTGCGCTTGGAACCCGCCGTCGATTTAGGCAGGAAATAGGCCGAGCCGCCACCCAAGATCACTTCAGGTTTAACGTTATAGAACATACCGACAATATCAGCCTTATCGGAACGTTTGCGGGTATGAGCAACAACAGAGGCGGGCGTTGCGTCTTCAATTTCAGCGTCGCTCACAACACCGACGGCCATCTTCGTCTTGCGGCGAATCAATTCGGCGATTGTTTCTTGTTTCGGATCGTCTTGACTTGCCTTGGTGCGGTCGGCATAAACACCCAAAGCGTTGACGCTTGACTTGTGGCCAGTCATGTAAGCGGAAGCCGTATTCGCACTATCGGCGGCGATGGTGTCAACCGAGCTCGTGCCAAGTAGGGCCATATGCGGCATATTGTCCATGGCTAGCGGAGCGTTATACATACCGTTTGTCACCCCTTTAGAAAGGATGCGGGCAGCCGTGCGATGGCCCACGGACAAACCATCGGCCAACAGCAAAATCACATTTTTAGCCTTAGGCTTGTCGCCTGTTGTGTACACATCCCAATTCACAGTTTTGGAGCTGTTGGGAGTCTTAACTGTCACGGTATACTGACCAGGATTTTTAATTTCCACGCCACGCACAATCAAAGCTGAGGCTTCAACCCCCTCCTCTTTTTCCATCCAAACTTCTTTTCCGGAAAGCGTTTGATTGAAGTTCTTGCCATTGATTTCAACGGTGACTTTATCGCGGGCTGTCACGTCATCTAGTTCAACCTTAAAATCAAAACGCGCGTTTGTCATAAAACGCGCGTGATCAACCGGGTAGATTTCGATGGCTTGTGCGTTCATGGCACACATACCTGCCAGAGCGCAAGCCACAGAGGCAACAATCTTTTTGGATTTCATCGTTAAGTCCCTTTAGAAAAATCTCACTGTAGTGAGTGGTTTGATGAATTGCCCCCAGTATAGGAAGGCTCTGTGAGCGTTCGATGACAACGATTTCTCAAAACTATGAATTTTTCTGCTCTTCAAGCCTGTTTATTCATTCTGATGTCACAGAAGAATTACTTTTTTGAGATTTGTTCAGATAGATAACATTTCATAACGCAAATCAAAGCAATGGAAATTCTCAGGGAAAGCCTGAGGGCAAGTAATGTGAGCTTTCTATAAAATTGCGCGCGAATAAAAACAATCCTCAGGAGATAAACAATGACTTTGTTGAACTGGGTTGCGGTTATTGTCGTGATTTTGACAATCGCCGCCCTGATCAAGCGTTATGAAACGCGCTTGGTCCTCTTTACAGCCGGCTTGATTCTTTGCTGCGTATCCTTGCAGCCGATGACCGCTTTCAATGCGTTCGCAAAATCCATGACCAACGGCGGTTTGATCATGGCTATTTGCGCCTCGATGGGCTTTGCCTATGTGTCGTCCTACACTCGTTGCGACCAACACTTGGTGCACTTGCTCTCCAAGCCGATTCGTGGATTGGGCATTTTCTTGGTTCCGATCTGCACATTCGTGACGATGGTTATTAACATCGCCATTCCGTCGGCTTCCGGTTGCGCCGCCGCCGTGGGTTCCACGTTAATCCCTGTGATGCTTCGCGCCGGTATCCGTCCCGCCATGGCTGCCGCCTCTGTGATGATGGGAACAGCCGGTGGTGTGTTCTCTCCGGGTTCTGCCCACAACGCCTACATTGCCAAGATCTCCAATATGGAAATCATGGACTTGATCGCGTTACACACCCCGTATAGCCTCGTGCTCTGGGTTGTCGGTATTGTCGGTATCTTTGTGATGGCTATTATCTTTAAAGATAAGGGCGAAGCCACTGACAACATCCAAGTGAACATTGAGCACAAGCAAGAAGAAATCGTTCGCCCGAACGTCATCTTCGCTTTGGTTCCGTTGCTCCCGATCGTCATTTTGGTCTTGGGTAACACGGTTGTTCCGCAAATCAAGATGGGCGTGGCTCAGGCCATGGTCTTGGGCGCCATCTTCTGCTTGCTCATCACCCGCGCCAATCCGCAAGATTTCTCCAAGACGTTCTTTAACGGCTTGGGTAAGGGCTACGGCAACATCTTGGGTATCATCATCGCCGCCGGTGTGTTCGCAGCCGGTTTGCGCGCTGCCGGTTTGATCGACACGTTCATTGCCTTGTTGCGTGAATCCAATGACATCGCCCGTTGGGGTGGTTCCTTGGGTCCGTGGTTCTTGGGCACGATTACCGGTTCCGGTGACGCCGCCACGTTCGCCTTCAACGAAGCCGTTACGCCACATGCCGCCTCTTTCGGCATGGATATCCCGCATTTGGGTTCCTTGGCCTTCTTGTCCGGCACCTTGGGTCGTACGTCTTCTCCGATCGCCGGTGCCATGATGGTTGTGGCCGGCATCGCTATGGCTAACCCGATTGAAGTCGCCAAGCGCACGATCGTTCCGTGCTTTATCGGCGTCATCATCTTGGCTATGATCATCGTCTAGTTCATAACCAAACTACGGTTGATTAAGGGGCAGTTCGCTGCCCCTTTTCTTTAGATACAAAAAAATCGCTCTCGGAATGCAACTCCTTGAGCGATTTTTTTGGCTAATCCTTCAATCAGATGATGACTTGACCTTTATAGTGCAGCCATTTTTCTTCGATACGCTGCCCCATGTGCGTCATGGTGGTCTCCGCAATACCGATACCTGCTGCGTACATCACCTTTTCTTGTTCAGCCATACGCAGGGCTTCCTGACAGTCAAAAGCGGCAAATTCCGACACTTCTCCGTCACGGTTTTCGAATCTCACACCTTCTTTAAGACGGCCCTCGTAATTTCGAACCACTTCTCTTAAGTAACCTTCCGGTACCGGCATTTCCTGCACAAAGCGGGCCGATTCAACAACCGTAAGATCATCGGCGCTTAATCCCGCTTCCTCAAAAAGCTCACGGTAAAGGGCATGTTCGGGTTCTTCGCTTGCCTTAACGAGGCCCGCAGCCAAACTGTCCCAAAGACCACCGCCGATCACTTTGCCCGGACGGCGGCGAGCCAATACCGTACGACCCTCTTTATCGTAGGCCGTAAGGCGGATAGACGTTGTCATCAACCCCAACTTTCTACAAAGAAGGCGAGGCGCTTGGCAAAACACGCCGTCGTAAACCGTTGCGCGAACATCGACGAGTTCACCGACATCTTCAGGCAGCTCACCCAATTCAGCCAAAATTCTGGCCGCTTTTTGCATGGCCGCCGTGCGTGCCGTAACCGATGAGCAATTTTCATCGGTCAAATAGAGGCTATCCATCAAACGAAAGTCACTTGTTGCTCCGGCTAGCTTCATCGCAAGCGTTTTTTTCACGCAACCGATAATTTCCTTACCGGCACGGAAACGCACATAGTCCGACGGAACAGGCTGCGTTACCCTCGCCTTCAATACCTCATAGGTCGCATAAACCGATTGGGCTGTGACTTCACTCATTTTCAAGCCTCCTATTTTTGCTCACTCTTAGGCTTCAGGACGCATATGCGGGAAGAGCAACACGTCACGGATACTGGCAGCATCCGTCAAAAGCATCACAAAGCGGTCAATACCGATACCGCAGCCGCCAGTCGGGGGAAGACCGAATTCCAACGCGCGGATGTAGTCGGCGTCGTAATACATGGCTTCATCATCGCCGTGAGCCTTAGCATCGGCCTGAGCCTTAAAGCGGGCGGCTTGGTCTTCCGGGTCATTCAATTCAGAGAAGCCGTTAGCGGTTTCACGACCGGCGATATAAAGCTCAAAGCGTTCCGTGAGTTCAGGATTGGTATCCGATGCACGAGCCAAGGGCGAAATTTCGACCGGGTAGTCAACGATAAAGGTCGGATCGATGAGCTTGGATTCAGCCACGGCTTCAAACAAAGCCATTTCCAGGGCTCCGCGGCCCACGTAATCGGGTTGCGGTTCGCCCAAACGCTTCAATTCACTGCGCAGGAATGCTTCATCGTCAATCTTGTCATCGGTGTATTGGGGAGCATACTTTTGAATTGCCTGACGCGGGGTCAAGCGGTCAAAGGGCTTGCCCAAATCAATATCGTGGCCTTGATAGTGAACCATCGTCGAACCATTGACTTCCTGAGCGACATGACGCAAGATCGATTCCGTGAAATCCATCTGATCCTTGTACGTCCAATACGTCGCATAGAATTCCATCATCGTGAATTCAGGATTGTGACGAATGGACAAACCTTCGTTGCGGAAGTTGCGGTTTAATTCAAAGACGCGTTCAAAGCCGCCGACCACGAGACGCTTCAAATAAAGTTCCGGCGCAATACGCAAGTACATGTCCATATCGAGCGCGTTGTGGTGCGTGATGAAAGGCTTGGCATTGGCGCCGCCCGGAATCGGGTGCAACATCGGCGTTTCCACTTCCATGAAGCGGTTAGCCAACATATAGTTGCGGATGCAGGCAATGATCTTGCTGCGCTTGATAAAGCGAGCGCGGCTATCTTCATTCATGATGAGATCAAGATAGCGCTGACGGTAGCAGATTTCCTGGTCAGACAAACCACGGAACTTTTCAGCTAGCGGACGAACGGCTTTGCTCATCAAACGAACCTTATGGACTCGAACGGAGAGTTCACCGCGCTTAGTCTTAAAGACCGTGCCTTCAGCAGCCACGATATCACCGATATCCATGGTCTTGAATTCGTCATAGGCTTCTTGGCCTACTTCAGAGGGCGAAAGGAAGTACTGCATCGTACCCGTGCAATCACGAACCGTAGCAAAGGCGGCCTTACCCATCACACGCTTGAGCATCATACGGCCGGAAACCGCCACTTGATGGGCTTCGGCTTCGAGTTCTTCGGCGCTCTTTTCGCCGTAAGCCGCACGGATATCACCGAACAAATCCTTTCTGACAAAGTCATTGGGATAAGCGTGCCCCGTTTCACGCCACTTGGCGACCTTAGCGCGGCGCTCTGCGATGATATGGTTTTCATCTTCGGCCGCAACAGCGGCTTCCTGAACCTTGTTTTCTGCCATTTTTTTGTCCTTTTTACTTTCGCGCCTAGCTTAGACGCCTTGCTTGAGGCTAGCCTCAATAAATTGATCAAGATCGCCGTCCAACACAGCCTGCGTGTTGCCGGTTTCCACATTGGTTCTTAAATCTTTCACTCGTGACTGATCGAGCACATAGGAGCGAATCTGGTGTCCCCAGGCGATATCGCTCTTGGCATCTTCGGTCTGCTGCTGCACCTCACGACGCTTGCGCATTTCCGCTTCATAGAGCTTTGCCTTCAATTGACTCATGGCCTGCTCTTTGTTGCGGTGTTGGCTTCGGTCATTTTGACACACCGTCACAATGCCTGTCGGTATATGCGTGATGCGAACAGCCGATTCGGTCTTTTGAATATGCTGACCGCCGGCGCCGGAGGCGCGGAAAACGTCCACGCGCAAATCGGCCGGATTGATTTCCACTTCAAAACTATCGTCGATTTCAGGATAAACGTAGACGCTCGCAAAAGAGGTATGACGACGAGCATTGGCATCGAAGGGGCTTTTTCTCACCAAACGGTGCACGCCCGTTTCCGTGCGAAGCATCCCGTAAGCGTAATCACCCTGAATATAAATCGTGCAGCCCTTGATACCAGCCACTTCACCTTCGGTTTCTTCCTGCAATTCAACCGTAAAGCCTTTTCGCTCACCGTAGTGCAGGTACATGCGCTCGAGCATGCTCGCCCAATCTTGAGCTTCGGTGCCGCCGGCGCCCGCCTGAATTTCCAAATAGCAGTTGGCAGAATCCATCGGCTGATTAAACATCCGCTGGAATTCCAATTTTTCAACAGATTTTTCTAACTCGAAAACGTCTCCGCCCACCGCTTCAACGGTCGGATAATCTTCTTCGGCCATGGATAACTCGAAGAGTTCGGCCGCGTCATTGACACCGGCTGTAAGCGTTTTGAAAGCGCCCACCGTGTCATCGAGACGTTTTTTTTCTTTACTGACTTTTTGCGCGTTTTCCGGATTGTCCCAAAGCGCGGGATTTTCCATTTCGCGATTGACTTCTTCTAACCGGCGTTCCTGTCGGTCGATGTCAAAGATACCCCCTCAGCTCAACCAATCGAGCTGTGAGGTCAGAGATCTTGGCCTCAATTTGGTTTATACGCTCAGCGTCCATATTTCCCTTGAAGAAATAAAAGTGTTGAAATGTTTGATTATAAAGAAATTACAGGTTCTTTGAACGTAGGATTAAGCGCTTTGAGCCCATTAACCCAACGAATGCACCCAAGCTTCCAACGGGATCGAAGCATTTGAGCGCGCTCGTAGAGTTCATCAACTGTCATCTCAAGCTTTTCGCCTGCGAAAGCCAATACCACACGATTGCCCTCATCAATTTCGGGCATAACGAGTGTACGAGCGGGGAAAGCTTCGTTAATGGCTTGATAACTTTTATCAAAACGACTACCAAAAAGATTAAAACTGGCAACCGATCCCTTTTTGTTCATTGCACGGCGGCACAAGCGATAAAAGTCCACATCATCGTAAACCGGGCCACGCGCTTGTTCATCATAAATGTCCACCTGCAGCCAGTCACAAGGATTGAAGTCCTTGCGGGCCGCGATGAATTCTTTCGCATCGGCCAAATGAATATCAAAACGCTCATCGGGCGTCGGACATTTAAACCATTGCTGAGCGCTCATCACGACATTGGGTGAAATCTCAGCCACATCAATCCGAGCCTTCGTGTATTTCCAACAAAATTTAGTCAGCGACGCCGCCCCCAATCCCAGCTGAACAATCTGACAGGGATCGGGATAGAAAAGCCCACAGGCCATCATTTGTCTCGGATATTCCAACACTAATTCAAACGGCCGGCCGACTTTCATCGCACCCTGAATCCAAGGCGATCCGAAATGCAGGTAACGAAAACCATCCTCTTCGGAGAAAAACAGGTTGGGACAGGGATCGGTGTCGTGGCGGTGTTTTTTCATGATAAATCGGATAAAAATTTTTGCATTATTTTAGCTCCAAACGCCTAATTTACAGGCAGTTCATAGCAGAACGATAAAAAAATAATTTTGATTTTTCTCATCAATTCTCACCGACTTGCCCCGATAAAATCAATGCCTTTTGTTTAACCTCCCACTAAATGAAAGGATAAGAAGTGGCCGCTGTTCAAAACCACCTCCTCTCTTTTAGCGTGCTGGCTCTTCTCAATGCTCACCTACCGGCGAGTCTTGCTCACACGCACTTCAATCTTTCTTCCAAACAACTGACAATCCACGACTTCACCGACTACGACGGCGTTTTTGTCTATAAAGACATTGAAGGCGATGCAACCCTTGCAACCGATGGAATCGTCAGGCTTGAATTTGAAAACTATTCGGCGATAAACGATGTTCAGGAAGATGAATGGCTTGAAACCGTCTTTTTTCGTCAAAGCGGTGGAAGACTCAATGCGGCGAATCCATTATCCATTGAGCTTAAAGCTCAAAATGTTCAATCAGCCGTTGGCATGGAAAGTAATTTTATTGACGGCTTTATTGCCCAAAATTCCCACCATTTAAACCTCTCCCTTAACGCTTCCTCGACAACACAAACACTGGAAAATGCCGTGACTTGGGCTATCAACGACAGTGTTTTGACAAATGAGCAATTGCCTGAAGTCATTGACATCAAACTGCAAACTCAGGGACTGGCTGATGATGCGATCGCCAATGCCCTGCAAGTGTCAGAGTCAACCGTAAACTACAAAGGAACGTTGCGATTATCCGCCCAAGATCTCGATCAAAATGACCGTGTCTATGCGTTAAGACTTTATGGCAGCCAATTTCATTTTGAAAGTCTGGGAAACTCTGTCATCAAAGGCGATGTACGACTAAACCAAAACTCAAAACTTTACCTTAACCTATCTCATGCGAGCGATCTTTTTGAAGGACGCATCGTCAACTCCGCTTACGAAAGTGCTCAGTCTCATATTGTGCTTTCTTCATCGGCTAAATGGATCACGCATGGTGATAACGCTCTTAACCGGTTTGACTGGAAAAAAGACGGCATTCTTGACTTAACCCATGCGCAAGATACTGTTCGGATCAATAACCATAACCTCAATAGCGACTGCACCTCAACCACTCGGATTGAGAACGGTGCTATTTTGCGTGTGAATATCCGAGATTCCGACATTGGCTCCAATCACTATAAACTCGAGTTAGGCGAAGTCTCCCCCATCACTTCGGACGGTTCTCGCGTTTTCGTCGAAATCATTGATTCACGAACCGATAAAACGACCGATGAAATCAATGTGGGGCTGATTTCAGTTGAAAATGTCGATGACAGTCACAGTAAGTTTTTTGCCGAAGCTTTGCCTTCTTATTACGAAACGGCGCTCGGCTCCTTTAAAACTCAAGGAGCGATCGGCACAGACGGTCGTGACGGTTTTGTGATCACCTCCATGGTGACAGACCGCATTGGCGCATCCGGCCTCGTAAAAAATATTCTGGATTTCACCTCAGGCGCAACCGTTACCCATGAGCAAAACGCCGATCGGGTTTTCTCCGCCGTCAGCGATCGTCTCTCACAAAGCCAAAATCGAGGTCTCTGGACAGATGTCAGAATTCAGGAGACCGAACTTAATCTTGACCACCGCTCTCGCTCTCATCGCATTGACACAAAGGCCTTAACCCTTGGCTATGACCGAAATGTCAAACTGCCGGTTATGAACGATGGAATCGCCGGTCTTTGGCTCTCACACAGCCAAACCGATTCCGATTTAGAGGCGGCAAGTGGAGAAATCAATGAAACCGCTTTCGGTTTTTATCTTCACGGTATTACAGAGGACAATTACCGATTAATCCTTCTGGGGCATTATGGGGTTGGTGATCATTCGATCACGTCCGACGGTGTTTTTGGCACGGATCTAATCCGAAAACGCTCCCACTTTAAAGAGGATGCCCAAACCTATGGCGTTGGACTTTATTTCGGATTCGTTCATCCGGAACTCTCCAGTGAATGGTTTTTCGAGCCGTTTGTAAGCGGCTACACCTATTGGATAAAACGAGACCCCACCAACACATTTGAAGGTGTCTCTTTTCAAACAGAAAAGGAGCATCAATCCATCACGAAGATTGGTGTCACGGCCGGCCACCGGATAACAGGCAGCGCTCCCCTTTCGCTTTACGCCCAAGCTGCTTGGGTTCACCGCTTCGGTCAATCCATGACCCTTAAAGGACAAGAAAATGGAAATGCTGAAACCTTCAAGACGGAGAATCTGCAGGAGTCCTGGGGGTATCTGAAACTTTCCGGTCAATGGCAAATAGACCGACAGTTCGCCATCGGCGCACAGGCTTTAGCGTTTGCTTCAAAGGTAGTCAAACCAAAGTACGAAATCGGAATTAACGGCAGTTACCTGTTCTAGAGACAATTCAGGGGGCCGAAGCCCCCTATAGTTTCGTTAAAAGAGTGTTTCGGATGGCTCTTGCGGAGTATCCTGACTATCCTCAGTCTGAACTTCTTTCTTTGGTAAAGGTTTCAAATCCGTGGCTTTCCAGCGGATATCCAACTGTTTACCCTTTCTGGCTCGGTGACCCATGTGGTACTCAAGCACGACCTTTTTCACCGCGTATTCTCTTTCCTTGCCCCCGCGGCCGATTCCGGTGACGAGCACACCCTCTGCATCAATGGGTTTAGCCAAAAGAAGCGTTTCTGTCAGATTAAGATCCATGAGAACAACGCCCTTGCCGCCGCCCGGAAGCGTTCTTACTTCATTCATGTCATAAATGAGCAGTCGGCCTTCTTCAGACAAGCAAGCCAGGAGTGTTTGACCGTTGGCAACCACCTGAGGCGGCAGGATCTTCACGCCTTTTTCGGGTGCCTTGATGAAGTTCTTACCGGCACGAACTCGAGCAAAGAGGTCTTTAAACTGACAAATAAAGCCCATCCCTTCACTGGTAGCCATCACCACACGATCGTCAGGTTTAGCCACGCAGTAACCGATGATGTTTGTTCCTTTTTCAAGATCAATGAAACTGTTAACCGGCAGACCGTCACCCCTGGCGCTCGGCAAATCTGAAACCGCTATGGTGTAAACGCGGCCGTTGTCGGCCACCGCCACCATTTGATCGGTTGTGCGGCACTCGAACGCCACTCCAAAAGCGTCACCCATCTTATAAGTCATCACCGTCGCGTCATGGCCATGACCGGTGCGCGAGCGGACAAAGCCCTTTTGACTGATGACCACTGTCACAGGTTCATCCAACACCGTCTGGCCCATTTCCGCACGAGCGGCCTCTTCGACCAAGGTACGACGCTCATCGCCATATTCAGCGGCATCCTGAGCGATTTCCTTGGCAATGAGGTTATTCATGAGTTTTTCGGAACCAAGCAGTCTTTCAAGTGAACTCTTAGTCTTATTGAGTTCTGCCAATTCGGCTTCAATCTTGATACCCACCAACCGAGCCAATTGGCGCAGGCGAATTTCCAAAATGTCTTCGACTTGAATTTCGCTTAACGGGAAACGCGCCATCAAGGCTTCTTTGGGATCATCGGCTTCACGAATAATTGCAATCACTTCATCCAAATTCAGGTACACCAAATGACGGCCTTCTAAAATATGGATGCGTTCAACGGTCTTCGTGAGTCTAAACTGCGTGCGCCGACGGACCGTTTGCACGCGGAAAGCCAACCATTCGTTAAGAATGTCAATAAGAGCCTTCTGACGCGGCTTACCGTCTGAGCCCACCATGACAAGATTGATGGAAACGTTGCTCTCAAGACTTGTCTGAGCCAAAAGGGCGTTCACAAACTCATCGCGGTCCACGTTCTTGGTTTTCGGTTCAAACACAAGTCGCGTGGGGGTTTCCTTGTCACTTTCATCACGAACAGTATCCAAAAGCGCCAACATGGCGGCTTTAGCCTGCTGCTGTTCGGCAGACAAAGTCTTTTTACCGGGCCTGACCTTCGGATTGGTGATTTCGCCCACTTCATTTAACACGCGTTGAGCAGATGTATTGGGCGGCAACTCCGTCACAATTAAACGCCAGTGACCGCGTTGCATTTCTTCAAACGTGTAACGTGCGCGAACCTTCAGTGTGCCGCGTCCGGTCCGGTACGCATCTCGAATATCGTCCTTTTTGCTGATAATTTGTCCGCCCATCGGAAAGTCTGGTGCGGGCAATACCGTCATGACATCATCGAGCGTTGCCTCGGGCTTATCCAAAAGCATCAGACAGGCTGCGGCCACTTCCTTGATATTGTGCGGCGGAATTTCCGTGGCCATACCGACGGCAATACCGCTTGATCCATTCAAAAGCACAAAAGGCAAGCGCGCAGGCAGCATTTGCGGCTCTTGGAAGGCACCATCGTAGTTGGGCATAAAGTCCACCGTGCCCTCGTCAATTTCGTCGAGAAGCAGACGGGAAATCTTGGTCAGACGAGCTTCGGTGTAACGCATAGCCGCCGCGCCGTCTCCATCTCGGCTGCCGAAATTACCCTGGCCCAACACCAAGGGATAGCGCATATTAAAGTCCTGCGCCATGCGAACCATGGCGTCATAAGCAGCGGTATCGCCGTGCGGGTGGAATTTACCTAACACATCACCCACCACACGGGCGCTCTTTACCGTTTTGGCTTCCGCACGCCCCAACCCCATCTCATGCATGGCATAAAGAATGCGGCGCTGCACGGGCTTTTGACCGTCACCGATGGCAGGCAACGCACGGCCCTTCACCACCGACATGGCGTACTCGAGATAGGCGTGGCTTGCAAAGTGGGCAAGCGTCAACTGCTCACCATCGTCACCTGAGAGCACCGGGCGGGCTTCAAGGGGTACTGGCGTTTCCTCGGGCTCGTTTTCTTGCTCTTTGTCTTCGAGATCCTCGGCTTTTTCTGCTTGAAGAGATTCAACTGAAGATTTTTCCGAAGACAATTCTTCGCCGCTCACACCCTCGTCCTTTTCCTCAGTCACAACAACGTCTTCGGCGGGTTCCTCTGTGACTGACTCCTGCGCTTTTTGTTCTTCGTTTTGCTCAACGTTTTCTTCGCCGAAAAGATCAGCCGAAAACAAATCATCGGTATGCTTATTGCTCACGTCCGATCTCCTTAAATATCCACTTCAACCTGATCACCGTTGTTTTCCATCCATGCTCGGCGCATCGCGGCTTCCGAACGGCCCATCAACATATCAAACATTTCCCGGCTTTCCGACAATGTCATGTCTCCAAACGTCACCGGCATTAATCGGCGGGTTTCGGGATTTAAGGTCGTTTCCCAGAGCTGTTTATCGCTCATTTCCCCCAAACCCTTAAAGCGTGACACGGACACTTTTTCCATGTTGACTTTCTCTTTTTCGAGTTTTTTACGCTCAACGGCAAGTTCTCTTTCGTCCAGACAGTAAATGGTTCTGGCGGGCTTTCTTCCCGTTTTCGGAACATCCATACGGAATAGCGGCGGTCTGGCCACAAAAATGAGACCTTTTTTGATCAACGCCGGGAAGTGACGGAAAAAGAGCGTCAAAAGCAACACTTGAATGTGAGAGCCGTCCACATCGGCATCGGCCATAATGCAGATCTTGCCGTAACGAAGTTCGGACAAATCAGGCTCTTCATCAGGGCCATGCGGGTCGACGCCGATCGCCACCGAAATATCGTGAATTTCATTATTGGCAAAAATACGGTCACGATCCACTTCCCAAGTATTTAAAACCTTGCCTCGTAGCGGCAAAATCGCTTGAAAGTCTTTGTTGCGGCCTTTTTTAGCAGAACCACCGGCGGAGTCACCTTCGACTAAGAAAAGTTCATTTTTACTGATATCTTCACTTTCGCAATCAGTGAGCTTACCGGGCAAAACGGCTACGCTTGAGCCTTTGCGTTTTGTGACCTTTTTGGCTGAATTTTGTCGGGCCTGAGCTTGCTTAATGACGAGTTCGGCTAATTTTTTACCCTCTTCCACGTGACCATTGAGCCAGAACTCAAATTGAGCACGCACAAAATTACTCACCAAACGCAACGCATCACGGTTATTCAAACGCTCTTTCGTTTGACCTTGGAATTGAGGATCGAGTACCTTGGCACTTAAAATGGCGCTCGCACGGGCAAAAACGTCTTCGGTTAAAAGCTTCACGTTCTTTTGCATCAGTCCATGCGCCTCAATGAAAGCCTTCATTGCAAGGTAAAGACCTTCACGCAAACCGGATTCATGCGTGCCGCCCGCGGGGGTCGGAATGAGGTTGACGTAACTTTCACGAACCGGCACCCCTTCTTCTTGCCAGGCCACCACCCAGCTTGCGCCTTCGCCAACGGCAAAGCCCATGGACTCATCGGTCGCATAGCCGCTCGATTCAAAAGGAGCGATCAAGGGTTCAGCCGTCATCTCAGAGAGCAAATACTCACGAAGTCCGCCTTCAAACTTCCAGGTCTGTGTGGTGCCGTTTTTCTCGTTATTCAAGACCACTTCACAGCCGGGCATGAGCACGGCTTTAGAGCGCAATAAGCGCGTAAGTTGCTCCACAGGGATATTGGGGCTGTCAAAATATTTAGGATCAGGCCACACACGAACTTGCGTGCCGGTAGCCGATTTTGGACGAGGACTTTTTTGGCTAGTCAACGGTTCGATAACGTTGCCATCGGCAAACACAATACGGTGTTCTTTGCCTTCGCGCCAAACAGTCACTTCCAATCTTGTCGATAAGGCATTGGTCACGGAAACACCAACGCCGTGCAAGCCACCGGCAAAGGAATAGGCCCCGCCTGATTCTTTTTCAAATTTGCCGCCTGCGTGAAGTTGAGTAAACACAAGCTGAACCGCCGGCACTCCCTCTTCTTTATGCAATCCAACCGGAATACCACGGCCATCATCGGTTACCGTGACGGAGCCGTCAGTGTGAAGCGTCACTTCAATGCGCGAAGCTCCCCCTGCCAACACTTCGTCACTGGAGTTATCGATGACTTCTTGAATGATGTGCAAAGGATTGTCCGTAAGGGTATACATGCCGGGGCGTTGTTTAACCGGTTCCAACCCTTTTAAGACCTTAATACTGGATTCGCCGTAATCAGAACGTTTGCTAGTAGCCATTGAAAAATAATCCGTATACCAAAACCGAGATCGCCTGAGACAGCTTAATCTCAGGCGCATGGAGATGTGCTTTAAATTTTTCTAATGTCGACAATGGTGGCCCCGCCGGGACTCGAACCCAGAATTACAGCTTAGGAGGCTATCGTGATATCCTGTTTCACCACGGGGTCACACATCTTAGAATCGGCTAATTTTAAATGATTTCACTAACAAATGATGAGCTTGTACAAATTAAAACTCATTGCATCTTAATCTGAAGTTTGTTAAGTTAGTGTATAGAAATCAGTAATAATTTAAAGACTAAGAGCTCAAATTGAGCACTGAGCTTCTCGCGTAAATATGAGACGACCTAAAGTAGAAAGTAATACAACTTATACGGCTCCTTCGTTCCGAGATTGTTTAGCAAAAACATGGGTTAATGCTGAAGGTGTCGTATCACCTGGTCGAAGTGTCTTAGAACACTGTCAGATAGTTGGAAGCATTGCTCAACAATTGGCCGAGTTTTTACCAAAGGACTCTTTTAAACTTACTGATAAAAATACTATCGGCTTCTTAGCTTCCTTACATGATCTAGGTAAAATTTCACCGAAGTTCCAAAGCAAACTAGAAAAAACCATAAAACAAGAGCAGCCTGACATACGTGATCGGGCAATAGAAGAGAGATATCAGTTCCATGGCGGAGTCTCTTATATCGCATTAAGAGATTTTGGAATAACAGACAAACTAGCTTGGGCCTTAGGATCGCATCATCAAATTCTGATCAAAGATAATTTAGCTCTTTTCACCTCAAATAATGCACTCTTGGGTGGAAGTTCATGGGAAAAAGAACGAAGGAATCTTTTCAATGAATTAAAAGATTACTTTCAGGTTAAACAGATCCCTAATTTTAATAGTCCTCAAATCGAAACTATCGCTGGTATCACTCAACAGGCAGACTGGCTTGGCTCGTCTGCATTGTTTGAGAATCCTAACGTTCAATGGGAACAATTTAAAACAGAAGTGTTGAAAGAGAATGGATTTTTTGTTCCAAAAATCAAAAAAAACTTATCGTTTGAGCAGATTTTCGGCTTCACTCCCAAAAAAACACAGCAAAAATTTATTGATTCAGTTAATGGTCCCGGTGTTTTTATTTTAGAAGCTCCTATGGGTTCTGGTAAAACAGAAGCTGCTTTGTATGCCGCTTACAAAGTTTTGAATCAAAAACAAGCTAGAGGAATTTATTTCGCCCTACCCACTTGTTTAACCTCTTTAAAGATTAAAGAACGTGTTGATGAATTTATTTCAAAAATTCAACCAGATTCAACTTTAAATTCTCAAATTATTGTTGGCTCACGATTCAACTCGGGGGAATTTGCACCTGCAAAATCCTGGTTCTCACAAAAAAATCGAAGAATTTTAGATACCTTTGGGGTTGGCACTTTAGATCAGGCTCTTTTCGCTTCAATGATAAATAAAAGAAGTTTTGTGACACTAGCTGGTTTAGCAGGGAAAGTGGTCATTCTTGATGAAGTGCACTCTTATGACTTCTTTACTCGCGTATTTCTGGAAACTTTGGTTAAGAAACTTTACTCTTTAGGATCAACCGTTTTAATTTTAAGTGCCACCCTATCGAGCATTGTCAAAGAATCGTTGCTGAGATTTTACCCACGAACTCAGCCTATTAAATTCAATGAGTCATATCCTCTTACCACCTCGTGTACAGGCAAGGAAACAATTATTCAGCGTCCTCTACCCATTAACTCCCAACGAATGGTTAGTCTTCATTTAGAAAACGACACAACAACAGTTCTAGAAACAATCTTAAAGCAAGCCAGGTCAGGCGAACAAATTCTCTGGATCGAAAATTCCGTCTCTGACGCACAGAAAATTTATCGTGAAATTTTAGCTAAATATGATACTTCCGACATAGAGTTAGGACTTATTCATTCCAAGTTTTTACCTACACATCGACGACAATTGGAAGATTATTGGGTTTCTTGTTTTGGGAAGAACGGTAGCTCTATCCGCAATAAACAAGGACGCATCTTAGTAGGCACCCAGGTGCTTGAACAATCTTTAGATATTGACGCGGATTGTCTTGTTACTCGTCTCGCTCCTATTGACCTTTTGCTACAGAGAATTGGTCGTTTATGGCGACACGATTTTATTCAGAGACCTCGAACAGCTAAAAGACAAGCATGGATTATTGTCCCAAATGCGAATGAGGATGAAGCCTTAAACGAAGACTTCTGGGCTACTTACAAAGTGTACTACCCTTATATTTTAAGAAGAACAATTGAAGTTCTTCGCAAATATTCAAAATTCTGTATTCCTACTGAAATACGAACTTTAATCGAAAGTGTGTACAAAGAAAGAGAAGAGTCGGATCCTTATTTTTCCGTCCCTTTACATACTATGTTACATGGCGATGGCAAACGAAAAGGCATTTTGCAAATGCAAAATTTAGCAAGACATGCAGAGGTTACTGAAAATTGTCAACAAACTAGGTTGTCAGACCCAAATGTTGATGTTCTTATTGTTCGATCTATTGTGTCTGATGATAGAAATAAAGAAACTATAATCCGAACATTTGACGGTGAAGTTATCACATTACCGTGGAAATGTACTGATCTCCATTTACGCAGAAAATTGTGTCAAACAATGGATCTATTACTTATGTCCATTCGGAAAAATCACTTCACCCCTACAACTGATATCAACCTTTTAAAAGAAAAGTTCCATTTGGATCAATACCTCTATTTAGAGGGAACTCCACTTTGGATTGCCATTGCCGACAATGAGGGAACACTTAAATCGCTAGGGGAAGACTACCCATCCGAATATTCTTATCGTTTCGGTATGTCAGTTGGCAATTTAGGACTTGAATATTTAAAAAGGACATATTGATGACAAAGTCATTTTCTTTAATTTCACAACCTTGGATACCCGTAACCGGATTTGATAAAAAGAGTTTACGTGAAATTTTTTCTACACCCTTTCCATCAATCGGCGGCAATCCAATTGAGCAAATCTCCATTTTTAAGTTACTTTTGGCGATCGCTCAAAGTGCGATAACTCCGAAAGATGAAAAAGACTGGTTGTCTTTGACTGCTGAAGGTCTTGCTGCAAAGACTTTGGAGTACCTTCACGATCATGAAAATAACTTCGACTTGTACGGCACTACCCCCTTTTTACAGATGCCACAAGTGGCATCTATTCCACCTAAGCCTTTTGCTGTTGTCATCTCAGAAATAGCGTCTGGAAATACGACAGTCCTTACACAGACGCAAACAATTAGAAATTACACTGATGCGGAATTGGCATTGTATTTAGTAACAATGCAAAATTTCGCCTTTGGTGGTAAGAAGACAGATAACTCATTAATTCTGACAAAGGGATATAACGGAAAATCAAAATCGGGGAAACCGGCTTGCTCACTTGAACAGTCCGGTCTACTACACACCTATGTGCAAGGTCAAGATATTTGGGAAACACTTTGGCTTAATCTTTGGACTGAAAATCAGCTTCAAACAGAAAAAGCACGAGCTCTTTTCCCTTCAGGGAAAGGTCGTGCCGCCTGGGAAAAAATGCCGACGGGTGAAGATTGCTCTACCGCAAAATTATTACGCAGTAGTCTACTAGGACGACTCGTACCGCTTTGTCGCTTTTGTTTGATTGAAAATCAAGATATTCATTTAACTGAGGGCATTCAATATCCGAGTTCCAAAGATCATGTTTTCGATACAACAGTTTCTATCACATTAGGAGATAAGCCCAAAGTTTTAATTGTTAACCCTATGAAAAGGCCGTGGAGAGAGTTAACCGCAATTCTCAGCACCGTCCAAACACAACCAACTTTATATTGTGCGCAGCTTTCTATCTTCAACCATCACTGTCGGACCTTATTGAACTCAAACCATCAACATTTATTTAAGGACGTACGCTTTTGGTCTGGAGGAATTCGAGTCAGTAACAAAGCTGGAGAACAGTTTGTATCCGGTTCGGATGATTATGTTGCGTCCTCTTTCAAACTATCATTGCAAGAACTCTGCGAGAGTGCTTGGTATAGTCTTTTTTGTGAAGAAATACATTGGTTGAATGTCAAGGCTAAGAAACTCGAAAGGTGTATTCATTCATATTGCGAAGACATGAAACTTGATACAGCCATTACGAAATTAGGTGAAAACTTATTTTGGACCAAAGTTGAAACACTTTGTCAAAATATTATTGACGCCTGTGCAGAAAAAAATCATTTTGAGCAGCAGCGAGCGATAAAGAAAATACACTTAAAAGTTTCTGAAATATTAGCCAATATTTATTCTGACTTATGTCCGTACAACACCAGCAGACAACTGATGAGTTGGACTAAGTTTCACCCCAATTTTTCACCTGCCGGGAAAAGAAAGTTATGAATGAAGAAAAATTCGTCTCAACTATCTTCTCTTCGATAGAAGATAAAGGGCTTAGAGCTGCCTTTCGTAGAGCCGACTCCTCTCGATTAAATTTCCGCTGTATTGAATTTTTACTTAAACACGGTGTTAGAGCAGACGATGTTTTTGAGCGTACAGCGGCACTCACCATCATGGCTTTAATTGCACGCTCCAACGTCAACAAGAACGGTTCAATTAACTTTGCCAGTGCTTTAGCTCTTTGCTATACAGACAAAAGCAACAGTGATGCTGCAGTCTTGAGAATCAAAAAAATCTGTTCTTGTGAAAATGTTCAAGAATTAGCATCGAGTTTGAGACGATTAATAGCATTGATTTCAAGTAAAAATATCAATGTAGATTACGTATCACTTTTAAAAGACTTAATGCTATTTCGATATGAAAATCAAAGGGACAATTTACGTATTAAATGGATGAAAGAATTTTATTCTTCAGAGGAGCTGTAAGTGTTTTTCTTATCACAATTAACCCTCGGATTTAAGGATCTACAATTCCTCAAAATCTCAGATGAATACAGTGTTCATAGGGTTATCTATTCCTTGTTTAAAGATTATAGAAGTTCAGATGAGAAAACTGCCTCAGTCGGAAGCGGATTTTTATTTGCTGAACAGAAAAGAAACACTGTTGGAAGACAATTCCTGATTCTTTCAGACAGAGCACCTACCAATTTAACTTTTAAAGATGGTCACATTATCACCAAAAATGTCCCTGATAGTTTTCTGACATTTCCACAATACCGTTTTCGAGTTATTGTAAATCCAACCGTTCGAGATAAATTCAGCGGAAAATTACGTCCCATCATCGGAAAAACTAATATCGCACAATGGTTTTCAGAAAAATCCTTACGATCCTGGGGCTTTTCTGTTGTCAATCTAAGTGTAGATTCTGTTGAGGTCTCTCAGTTTAAAGGAAAAAATGGAAGATCACTGACTATTGCCAGGGCAGAAATCAGCGGCTGCCTTGTAGTCACTGATTTCGGTCGATTTTCTGATTCGTTCCGTCACGGCATCGGCAGAGCACACGCATTTGGTTGCGGTTTACTGCAACTTGTTCCATTTCAACAATAACTTTTGTGAGACATAACATGACAAATCCTTTTGCAAAAACAAGAATTGAATTCCATATTCTTCAGAGTTTTCCAGTCACCTGCCTAAACCGGGATGATTTAGGCTCGCCTAAAACAGCCATTGTCGGTGGAATTACTCGCGCTCGTGTCAGTTCTCAATGTTGGAAAAGACAGGTTCGACTGACTCTTCGAGATTTAAACGTAAAACTTGCTGTTCGGACCAAACATATCGCCGACATGATTGAGCGTGCTTGCTTACAACGACAGGCAGACGCAGAAAAAGCAAAAACCTGTGCAACTAAAATCGGTGATGCTCTAGCAAAAGATACTTTGTATTTCATATCTGAACGAGAAGTCGAAGCATATGCTCAATATGCCCAAGAACATTCTTTTGATCTACCTCAAGACAAAGACTTGTTAAAAGACATTATTAAAATTTCGAAAAAGACTCATATTTCTGCTCTTGATGGATTGGATCTTGCTCTTTTTGGGAGGATGGTCGCCAAAGCTCCCGAACTCAATATCGAAGCTGCTAGTACTTTCTCTCACTCAATATCAACTCATAAAGTTAATACTGATGTTGACTTTTTTACAGCTCTGGACGACTTTACCATAGAGGGACAAGAGGGGTCTGCTCATATGGGATCTCTAGAATTCAATTCCGCTACTTATTACCGCTATGTCTGTTTGGATCTAGGACAACTTGCAGAGACATTGGGAATTGAAAATCGACAATCAACTGAAATACAAAAAGCGATTGAAGCTTTCGTTAAAGCACTTTATCTCGCAGTTCCTCAGGCTCGTCAACACACATTAGCTGGAGAGTGTGGTTGGGATTACGCAAAAGTTTATATTAGAAAAGGTCAACCGTTACAGTACTCTTGTGATGAACCTGTTCGGTATGACTCCAGGAAAGGCGGTGGATATTTGCAACCAAGTATTGCTGCGTTGAATGAATTCCTCTCCTGCAAAGAAAGAATGAGCGGAAGCCTATTTGGCAAACTCTGTGAATATGAGTTATCAGCCCAACAAGGCACTATAGATGAATTAATCCAAGTTCTTCAAAAAGCTATCTGCTATGAGTAAGACATATTTACTACTATGGTTGGAAGGGCCTTTTCAGTCATGGGGTGATGACTCCCGCTTTGGAAGACGGGAGTCACTCAAATTCCCGACTAAATCTGCTCTATGCGGAATGGTCTGCGCTTCCATGGGGGCCCGTGGAGAACAAAAGGAGCTTCTCTGTGAGCTTTCTCAGACGAAAGTAAGCGTCCTGACTTTTACGAAAAAGAACATTGAGCACTCTCTGCTTCGTGATTTTCAAACAGTTGGAAATGGTTACGATAATAAAGATCCTTTTGAATCACTATTAATTCCTAAAACTTCTGCTGGCAAGGCGCCGAACGGTCCAGGATCAAAAATCACTCATCGTTACTATTTACAGGATGCCACTTATGCAGTAATTTGGGAATTGGATACAGAATTGTGCCAAAAGATTGCTCAAAGCCTAATCAATCCTGTTTATTTTGTTAGTTTGGGTAGAAAGAACTGTGTACCGTCAGAATGGATTTATCAGGGAACATTTAATACTGAAAATGAGGCTTTTTCTGCGGCTAAAAGCATCGCTCAAAATAAACAGCGGCAATGCTCAAAAATGATCATTGAAGGTCGCTTCCCAGAACAAGGAGAAATTCTTGTTTTGCATGATATTGCAAAAAGATTTGGCGAATTTAAAGAGTACTCCGATCGTTTTGTTACCATTATCGACAATGACAATGAGGACCAATCGATTACTGATTAAAGTAGATAAAGAATTTTTGCCTCAAATTAAAGACAGATACCCATTTCTTTATCTGGAAAGAGGCCGGTTAGAAGTTGATGATAGTAGTGTCAAGTGGATTGACTCCGATGGTAGAGTTATCCCCTTGCCAATAGCTACCATTGAATCAATACTGTTGGGCCCCGGCACTTCTATAACTCACGAGGCCATCAAAGTGTTAGCTATGGTTAACTGTATGGTTTCGTGGGTTGGAGAGGATAGTCTTCTTTATTACGCGGTTGGTCAAACTCCGACACAAAACACTCGCAATTTGATCAAACAACTATCACTATATTCAGACCCTAAAAAAAAGACAAAAGATTGCGCAAAAAATGTTTTCTTTCCGTTTTCCGAGTGACGTTGTCAACAATAAGACAATAAAAGAATTAATGGGCTTGGAAGGGATCAGAGTAAAAAATCTTTACTATGAGTTGGCCGCCAAATACGATGTCTTATGGAGAGGAAGAAACTATAAGCCAGGTGAGTTTCAAGTCAGCGATTTGACCAATAAATGTATCACTGTCTGCAATACTGCGCTTTATAGCCTAATCACCGCTTGCGTTAACTCTATGGGACTATCTCCTAAAATCGGCTTTATTCATTCTGGCAGCCCACTGCCATTCGTATATGACATTGCTGATTTATACAAAGCAGAATTTTCCTTTGATCTGGCATTTTCGATTACAAAAGAAATGGCTGGGGTATATCTGGCCGAAAGACTTCGAACTGCTTTTGTACAGCGAATTATCGATAAAAGACTTTTAGAAAGAATCCCTAAAGACATCTCCAGTATATTAGAGCTCAAAAATGATAGTTCTAATCACGAATGACTTGCATCCTGCAGTACGCGGCAGAATGAAACTATGGTTTGTCGAAATAAAACCAGGGGTATTTGTCACAGGAGTAAGTGGATACCTTTCCAAAAAGATCACTCATTTTTTATTAAAGCAAAAATTGGGAGCTGGTAGCCTTCTAATTGAATCCTCAACTTCATCTCCAGGATATAAAATCCACACATTCGGTCAATCGGACAAACAATTGATCAGAGTAACCAATTTACAACTCATTGTGGCGAACAATAAAATACTTAAATTAGATTTATAACAATATATGCGTTAACCGAAACGAGAATTTCAATATATTGCTATTTTCTCCACGTATGTGGAGGTGTTTCCATTTCTGGGCATGCCGAAAACATTTTTGCTGGATTTTCTCCACGTATGTGGAGGTGTTTCTACATATATTGCATTAGGTAATAATGTACTTTAATTTTCTCCACGTATGTGGAGGTGTTTCCTTCACCTGCTTCACCGAACAAGCCAAGCATATAATTTTCTCCACGTATGTGGAGGTGTTTCTCGTGATGATCCCAATGCCGACGCAGAATTTAAATTTTCTCCACGTATGTGGAGGTGTTTCCGATCAATAATCGTATGAATATCGCAGTCATCTATTTTCTCCACGTATGTGGAGGTGTTTCCGAACATTTGCCACCCGGAAAGTCTTTGAATAAGATTTTCTCCACGTATGTGGAGGTGTTTCTCTTGATGGAAATTCGTACCCGTTATTCTGGTCATTTTCTCCACGTATGTGGAGGTGTTTCTCGTATGTGGTCTCGTTCTGATCGATATGATTTATTTTCTCCACGTATGTGGAGGTGTTTCCCAGTTATTTAGCACAGCTAAACGGTCTTGTAGATTTTCTCCACGTATGTGGAGGTGTTTCTGGTACTACTGCCAGCACTACGAGATTTTCGGGATTTTCTCCACGTATGTGGAGGTGTTTCTAGATGTTATAGGGACTCCCGTTTTTCGACTAGATTTTCTCCACGTATGTGGAGGTGTTTCCTTGACGAGGCGATTCAGAAACTTATCGATCTGATTTTCTCCACGTATGTGGAGGTGTTTCTCGCTTCATGAAATTTTGAAAATGCTCTACATGATTTTCTCCACGTATGTGGAGGTGTTTCTTGCTATGGGTTAGACAAGAAGCCCCTAGAAGAATTTTCTCCACGTATGTGGAGGTGTTTCTATGCCAAGGAGTTTCGTTGATGGTTGAAAAGTATTTTCTCCACGTATGTGGAGGTGTTTCCCCGGTATGGTATCCAAATACCCGGATGATTTCATTTTCTCCACGTATGTGGGGGTGTTTCCGGGTCATGGGAGCGGCATCCCGGGACTGGGAAATTTTCTCCACGTATGTGGAGGTGTTTCCCAATATTTCTTGCTATTTAATCAAAAAAACATTATTTACAAGGTGTTCAGTTACTGAGGGCAAATAAAAAGGGATCTATCATATTCAAAACGTCAATCAGATGTACAGTTCTCTGATGAGCTTTCTTATCCCCTTTTTTGTAAGAGGCAGTAAACACTTTCCTAATTATCTGATTTGGCATAATCAGTTTCACTACCGAGTCAATAAATACTCACCTCAACAAGAAGCCTGAGATGCCTTTTGAAACTCCAATGCAAACAACAACGAAAAATTTACCCCACGTCCAGCGGTTTCCCAAACCTCAACACGTCACATAGTCGAACGGATGAATAAGCTTCGAAGAATTGATGAACAACAAAAAACTAGCCTTGATGAAATTGACTAAAAACCGACTAGATAAGCAAAGCTTGAATCGGATGAATCAGAAGATTTACTGTTCTAAATTCTACGAGTTGCATTTACAGATCCAAAATTTTTCAGAAAGAACCTTGCTTTTTTTAAAAGAATGCGTAGAATTGTCAGTCTCGATTCCCCGATAGCTCAGTCGGTAGAGCGACGGACTGTTAATCCGCAGGTCGTTGGTTCGAACCCAACTCGGGGAGCCAAACAATTCATATGATTGAGTTCGATTTTCGGACTTCTTCATTCCCCGATAGCTCAGTCGGTAGAGCGACGGACTGTTAATCCGCAGGTCGTTGGTTCGAACCCAACTCGGGGAGCCATATTGAAAAACCTGCACTTTTTCGCGAAGTGCAGGTTTTGTTTTTTCAGCACCTATTCAAAGAGCTATGCCGAATTCCAACACTTTATTCAGAATTCGGCATCTCTGGTACCGTACTACGGGATTTCTTTCAAGAATTCACTCGTCAAAGCAAGTCCCTTCTTCAAGACCTCTTTGTTATTAGCGTAGCCGATTCTGACATAACCTTCGGTATGCAAGGCAGAACCCGGCGTAAACATCACGCCTTTTTCCTTGACTAAACGCTCGCAGAATTCATGTGAAGACAAGACCGTATCGATTTTGACGAACGCGGTTGTACCGGCTTTGGGTTTGACATAAGAGGCTCGAGGCTCACTTTTAACCCATTCGTCCAAAATCTGAAGGTTCTCACGAATGATTTGACGATTGCGGGCCAAAATTTTGTCTTTAGCGCCAAGGGCGATTTCCGTAAAGTATTCATCGAGCATGCCAACACTGATGGTGTTGTAGTCACGATGATGCAAAACCGCCTCAATGAGTGTTCTGGGCGCTGCGATCCAACCGAAACGCAAACCGGCCAAACTAAACACCTTGGACATACTGCCTGTGCTGATTCCCTTTTCGTAGAGATCAGCCACAGAGGGGCTATATACATCGTCTTGGGTTAAACCACGATAGACCTCATCACAAAGAACCCAAGCACCAACCGAGCGGGCAATCTCGCAAATATCACGAAGCAGTTTTTCATCCATCAAAGCGCCCGTGGGATTATTCGGATTGTTGATACAAATGAGTTTGGTGTGCGGCTTGACCATGGCACGCAATTCATTTAAGTCCGGCAAAAAACCGTTTTCCGGTTTTAACCTCAAGGTTTCAATATGTGCGCCGAAACTTTCCGGAATGGAATAGTGCTGCTGATAGGTTGGAATCACGGAAATCACATGATCACCGGGTTCCACCAACGTTTCATGCACCAACATGTTCGCACCGATGCAGCCATGCGTTGTGAGAATGTTTTCTGGCGTTTGCTTTTGATACAGCCCAGCAATTAACTCACGGACTTTCGTGCTGCCTTCGATCCAACCGTAGGTTAATTTTTTATCCAGAAGGTCAGCAGTCATCTTTTGCTCGCTGACTCCTGCTAATTCAAGAAGTTCTTTAACCGTAATGGACTCCACGCAGGTTTCCGCAACGTTGTAGGCGCACTTCGTTTCCCACTCATTCATCCATTGTTCTACACCGAACGCTTCAATTTTCATTTTTATTTATCCTTCTTTTGAACTTCTTTGAACACTGCCAAAGCCACGGCAATATCTTCCAGACCTTGACCGATTGAGCGGAAAAAGACCGGTTTGTCATAGACGGGACAATCACAGGTGTGATTTACAAGGGCTCCTAAATCGCCTTTAACTTGCTCTGCGCTCCATATTCCGGCTTCAATAGCCTGTTTCATTTCGCCGGCCACCGTAGCGGTCGTAGCCGAGCAGTCGCAATAAACGTCCATCACGGGCAACAGGGCAGGATCAATTTCATGGGCGCCCGGCGCATTGGTGGAGATTGACGTAATTAAGGGAGCGCCGTCAATATCTTTGGCTTCAAGAACGGAGGCGGCCGCGCTAGTGCAAAGCATGATCACATCGGCCTTTTCTATCGCCTGAGCTTTCGTCTGCACAAATTGCAACTTGCCTTGACCGGCTTTAAAGAATTCTTCCCGCTTGTCTTCGGATAACTCATGACTGTTCAGGGACCACACTCGAATACTGTCCCAATCGCGAAGACCCTGTACGTAGCGAATATGCGCCAACGCTTGAGGGCCTGTACCGATTACGGCCAGACGGCGAGCTTTAGCGCAAGCCAAATATTTCACGGCAACGGCTGTCGTTGCCGCGGTTCTCTCGAGCGTAAGTCTGGAGCTATCAACTAAAAGCAAAGGATTGCCCGTTTGCGTGGACATTAAAAGAGTCCAGGCGGTGACTGTATAGCCCTTCTCCTGAACAATAAAGGGTGATGTTTTTAAACCGTACACGCCGGCACTCATCCAAACGCCACTGTAGTTGATGAAGTCACCTTTACCTTGAGGGAAAAGCGTTTGAACCTGTTTAGGCTGAACAGCCTCTCCCCGCCCCAAGGCGGCAAACATGGATTCAACCGTTGAAAAAACATCCACTTTTGGTAAAACACCGAGAACATCATCTTGCGTCAACGTTAAAACTGACATTTTTTAAACTCCGCAATGAGTAAGAGCTAGGCGGGCGCGAGCGCGCTCAATTTGTTCTTTGACCCGTTCCGGTGCAGTACCACCGAATGAACGGCGAGCGGCCACACAGGCTTCAAGCGTGATGAATTGATGAATATCGTCTTCAATCGCATCGGAAAACTGTTTGTACTCTTGCAGCGTCATGCGTTCAAGATCCGTATTGTGCTTAATGCAGTAATTGACGATGTGACCGACGATGTGGTGAGCCTGACGGAAAGGAATGCCTTTGCGGGCGAGGTAGTCCGCCAAGTCCGTGGCATTGGAGTATCCCCTGCCCGCTCCCACTCTAGCCTGCTCTGCGTTAACCGTCATCTTCTCAAGCATGGGTTTCAATATACGAAGACTCATGTGAAGCGTATCCACAGAATCAAACGTCGGCTCTTTATCCTCACTCATATCGGTATTGAAGGCCAGGGGCAACCCTTTCATCATCGCAAGCATCGCCTGAAGGTTGCCGAACACTCGGCCGGCTTTGCCGCGAATCTTTTCGGCGATATCCGGATTTTTCTTATTAGGCATGATGGAAGAACCCGTGCAGAAATCATCAGACAATTCAAAAAAGTGAATGTCTTGACTGGTAAAGAGCACAATTTCTTCGCACAAACGACTTAAATGCATCATACAAATAGCGGCAGCGGAGTCTGTTTCAATCAAATGATCACGATCGCCGATCGTATCGACTGAATTTTCACTCGGTCCCTCAAAGCCCATTTCTTTAGCGGTCATTTCACGATCAATCGGGAAAGTGGTTCCCGCCATGGCAGCCGCCCCCAATGGGCAGACATTCAAGCGCTTGTAGGCGTCTTCAAAACGCCCGATATCGCGCTCAAGCATCCAAAAATAAGCCATCATCCAATGGGAAAACAAAATGGGTTGCCCGGTTTGAAAATGGGTATAGCCCGGAAACATCACCCCCATGTATTGCTCAGCTTTGGCGATAATCGTTCGCTGCAAATCACGGATCGCTTTAATAATTTCTTCGATTGCGTGTCTCGTGTAAAGTCTGACATCCAATTGCGCCTGATCGTTGCGGGAACGCGCCGTGTGCATCTTGCCTCCCACCGCGCCGACGAGTTCGGTCACCCGTCGTTCGATAGCCATCTGAATATCTTCATCAGCCACATCAAATACAAATTTGCCGTCCTCAACTTCTTGACGGACGGCTTGTAAACCCTGAAGAATCGTATCGGCTTCTGACTGCGTCAGAATGTTTTGCGCAGCAAGCATATGCACATGCGCCGTGCTGCCTATGATAGAAAAAGGCGTCACGCGCTTTTCAATCAAAATCGTCGCATTGAATTCCTGAACCAAATGATCCATCGGCAGGTCAAATCGCCCGCCCCACATAGCATCGGACATTTCTCTCTCCGCTTAACACAAAAACATCCACTATTTTAATCGCCTTAAATCCGAACTTTGTAGTCGATTTTGCCTACAAGCGTCTTATTTCTGTCCCTAAAAACACACACCATAGATTGGAAAATATGCCCTTTTGATCGCTATTCATGGTATATATTGTGTGTAGTTTGACAGTTAGAAAAAATATTTCGTCCTGCTCTTGATATCGCGGTCATTTATCCCTAATATCGCGGTGTCAAACAACCAAAAACTGTTAAATGTGTTGACCACCGTATCGGGGGAGACAACCTCCGAGAAAACGCGAGATGAACGTTTGGACGACGGACATCTTTTTAAAACAAGTTGTTATTGTCGGACTAGCTTCGAAGCGAGAATCTACTCGTCGAAGACAAGATCCTGAGTCCTTGGGTAATAGCCTGTGTACCCTCGGCGCTAGAACGCAATAGCAGCACTTTGGGGGAAAGGCATTATGAACTCCCAAAACATTACGGCGAACAACGAGTCCCAATTTCAACGCTCGATGCAATTGCGCCATTTGATTATGTTGAGTCTTGGCGGCGTGATCGGCAGCGGACTCTTTTTTGGAACGGGTCATATCATCGCAAACGTCGGTGCTTTCGGTACCGTGCTTGCGTACTTGATCGGTGCATTTATGGTGTACCTGATCATGTTGAGCTTAGGCGAACTTTCCGTCGCTCACCCTGATCCCGGTTCTTTCCATCTTTATGCAAGCAAATACATCTCCCCTGCTTCGGGTTATGCCGTGGCATGGCTGTATTGGCTCAACTGGACCGTCACCCTCGGCACGGCTTTTACCGCTGTGGGCTTTGCCATGCAATACTGGTTCCCGCAGGTGCCGGTGTGGTCCTGGTGCTTGATTTTCGGCACGATTATTTTCTTACTTAATGTGGTGGATACGCGCTTTTTTGCTGAAAGCGAATTTTTCCTCTCCATTATCAAAGTCGTGACGATTCAGGTTTTCATCGTCTTGGGCGCATGCGCGTTCTTTGACGTGATTCCCTTCGGTGAATCCGGCTCTCCGGGTCTGACGCACTTGGTGGGCGAAGGAGGTTTGCTGCCTAATGGCATCACACCGCTTCTGTTTACCATGGTGACAGTCTGCTTTGCCTACTCCGGCACGGAATTGATCGGCGTGGCCGCCGGCGAAACCAATAACCCCGAAAAGGTTATTCCGATGGCCGTGCGCGCTTCGCTTTTGCGCCTGGTGGTCTTTTTCGTGGGTACGGTTTTGATTGTCGCAACGCTTCTGCCCTCAGAAGCGGCCACAGTCTCCAAGAGCCCCTTTATCACGGTCTTTGAACAAATGGGCATCCCCTATGCCGCCGACATCTTCAATTTCGTGATTATCACGGCGATTTTGTCTTCGGCCAACACGGGCTTGTTTGCTTCCGGCCGTATGGTTTGGTCCTTGGGACACGACGGTATGATGCCCGCCGGTCTTGCCAAGCTCAATAAGCGCGGCGTGCCGGTCAACGCTCTTGCCTTTAGCATGCTGGGCGGTCTCTTGGCTCTGGCTTCAAGCGTCATGGCGGCTGACACGGTCTTTGTGATTCTCACCTCGATTGTGGGCTTTTCCACCGTGGCCGTGTGGCTCAGTATCTGCGTGGCCCACTACCGCTTCAGAAAGCAATTTATTGCCTCCGGCCACAGCTTGTCTGAACTCAAGTACAAGAGCCCGTGGTTCCCGTGGGTGCCGATTGTGGGCGGGGCCATGTGCGTCATTGTCATGGTGGGTATGGGGATCGATCCGGCACAACGCATCGCCCTTTACTGCGGCGTGCCCTTCACGGTTCTGTGCTACGTGATTTACCACCTCACACAAAAAGTCAAAAAAGGCAATTTGTCTCAAAAGAGTCAAGGCAATCAAACACGAGCCATTGCCGGCTGATTGCTCTTTGCCTTTCCTCTAAAAACTCAACCTCCCGTTTAGCATTCGTCTAACGGGAGTTTGAGTTTTGTCTAAAGATAACTAATTTTTCCATGCGTCGGTAAAAATCAGCGTTATGCTATGGAGCGAAAAATTTTCAACTTTTTGGAGATCGCTTCATGGAAATTAACGCGTTGTTAATGAACGCTAACGACAACATCGTCGTTTGTGTTAAAGATGTTGCTTTAGGTTCTGAGGTTATTTATTCGCAAGACGGTCAACACTGCACTCTTATCGCCAAAGATAACATTCCAGCCTGTCATAAAGTCGCTATCAAACCGATTGAAAAAGGGGCGGATGTTTTAAAGTACGGTGAACGTATCGGCCGCAGCACCTGCGCCATTGAAGTCGGTCAATTGGTTGATCACAATAATATTTACAGCGTTCCGCGTGATTACGAGAGCGAACTCATTGAAGAAACTGACGAAGAAGTTCCTCAGTTTGTACCAACAAAGAGCGGCGTTAAATTCTGGGGCTATCGTCGCGCAGAAGGCCGTCCCGGCATCCGCAACCACGTGCTTATTTTGCCGGGCTGCGCATGCGGCAGCGAAACCGCTCGCATCGTAGCCAGCCAAGTACGCGGCGCTGTCAACATCATTTTCAACACTGGGTGCTCGGACGTGGCCGCCAATACGGCCATGTCTCAGAAAATTCTCACTGGGTTTGCCTGCAATCCCAATGTCTACGGTGTTGTCATCATTGGTCTTGGTTGCGAGACGGTCGGACACAAACAATTGCGCGAAAAGATCTGCGCCATGACCTCAAAACCGGTTGTCTCCTTTGGCATTCAGGAAGAAGGCGGCACGCTCAAGACGATTGAAAAAGCGGTACGAGCCGCACGCGAAATGGCCGCCCAAGCCGGCATGCAACAAAAAGAGCTTTTTGATCTGAGCGAACTCTTTTTAGGTATTGAATGCGGAGGATCGGATGCGACTTCCGGTATCGGCAGCAATCCGGCCGTGGGTGAATTAAGCGATCTTTTGGTTGATCATGGAGCCAGTACGCTTTTAAGCGAATCCATTGAATGGATTGGGGGTGAACATGTGCTTGCCCGACGCGCCGCGACCACCAAATTGCACAACGAAGTTATCAAAATCTGCCGCGACTACGAAGACCATCTCAAAGCTGTCGGTCAAGACTGCCGAGCCGGCCAGCCCACTCCAGGCAACAAAGCCGGAGGCCTCTCGACTTTGGATGAAAAGAGCTTAGGCTGCATTCGAAAAGGCGGCACGCGTCCCATCGTTGAAGTGCTTCAGCAAGCCGAACGCCCCACTCGCCAAGGCGCCATTGTCATGGACACCGCAGGCTATGACATCTCATCGGTCACATCAATGGTTGCGGCCGGCTGTCAAGTGGTAATTTTCACGACAGGACGAGGCACTCCCACGGGTAACGCCATTGCTCCGGTGATGAAAGTGACTGCTAATGAGCGGACTTATCGGTGCATGGAAGACAACATGGACTACGATCTCTCGCCTATCGTGCGCGGCGAAAAAAGCTACCAAGCGATGGGAGCGGAACTTTTTGACGAGATCGTCGCTATCGCCAACGGCAAACTGACAAAGGCTGAAGCTTACGGTTTTTCCGATATCGCCGTTGATCACGTTTGCCGCTTCGTCTAAAGCGCTTCTGTAGACTTGGATAAAACTTCAGGTCTTAGCACGCAAAAAACTCCCGCTTTGAGAATATGGTTTAAGCGGGAGTTTCTATTTCGTGTAGAGCTCTGGTTATTAACGTTGAAGAATCTGAACTACTAAAAAGAACTACTGTCTTTAAGCACTTCCACACCCTTGGGAATCTTGAAAACAAAGTCTGAAGCCTGCAATTTAACGTTGGTTTTGAAATTTTCAAAAGACAAGCGTGTTTCCTGCCCGAAATTATCTTTAAGTGTCATTTCCTGCGGCAAACCGTTTTTAAAGCCAATTCGCACTTCAGAAAAGGCATTACTGTCGTCTTTCGGTGTTGCTTTTAGCCAATCCAACCCGTCTTTTGAAGCTAAATTTTCGACATTGAAATCTTTACGAAAATCCTGTGCTCCAAATAAAAGCGAAGCAGGAGAAGCAGGAATCGCTCCTGACAATTGTTTTTGTGTGACCTGCGCAAGTTCCGTGTCATAGAGCCAAAGCGTTTTCCCATCGGTCACAATGAGCTCTTCAAAAGGCGCGTTGTAGTGCCACTTAAATTTACCCGGGCGAAGAAATGCAAAGTCACCGGTACCGGCCGCGTCTTTATTTTCGCCTTCACGAGTAAAAACCTTTTGCTCAAAGGAGCCTTGTGCACTCGTCACATTCTTTAAAAAACGACTCAAATCATCGGTCGCAGCGGCAAAAGAAGCCACGCTGAAACAACCAAGCGCTGTCAAAACGGCCGCACTCACAAAGCACTTCATCACAAGCCCTCATTATTTCTGGCGTTAATGGTTCGGCGACCGCTGGAGTCAGCCGGACTAACAATCCCTTCGGCTTCCATGTCTTCGACAATGTTGGCCGCTCTCGGATAACCCACTCCAAGACGTCTTTGCAAATAGGTAACCGAACACTTGTTGCTTTCCACCACAATCTGAACGGCTTTATCAAATAGCGGATCTTTTCTGCCGCCGTTTGTGCCGCGCGGTTCGTCGGATTCTGCCGCTTCCTCTTCTTCGGAGACGAGAACATCGTCAACATAGTTGGGTTTAGCCATCTGACGCAGGGCTTGGGTAACGCGCTCCAACTCTTCATCCGTAACAAAGGCCCCCTGAATGCGTTCAAGCACCTGAAGGCTCGGCATCTTAAAGAGAAAGTCCCCGTTACCTAAAAGATTTTCAGCGCCGGTCTGATCCAAAATGATGCGGCTGTCGGAACCCGTGGCCACCTGAAACGCCGCGCGAGACGGAATATTAGTGCGCAAAAGCCCGGAGATGACGTCGGCACTGGGGCGTTGCGTGGCCAAAATCAAATGAATGCCGGCCGCACGAGCCTTTTGAGCCAGACGAATAAGCGACTCTTCCACGCCCTTTTTATCAATCATCAAAAGGTCAGCCAATTCATCAACCACCACGACGATGTAGGGCAACTCTTCAAGTTCGACCTCTTCACCGACATTCTTTGCAAGCGGATTCATAAGCGGCGTCCCCGCTTCGCGCGCTTCTTTGACCTTCGCGTTATAGCTTTCAAGGTTTCTCACCTTGATGCTATGGGCCAATTTATAGCGGCGTTCCATCTCCTTGACGCACCACTGCAAGCCGTGCTTGGCTTCATTCATTTGATCGACAACCGGACAGAGGAGATGCGGGATGTCTTCATAGTAGGCAAATTCCACCTTCTTCGGGTCAATCAGAATCAGGCGCAGTTTGGAAGGTTCAAACTTATAAAGAAGGGACAAAATCATGCTGTTGACGCCAACCGATTTACCCGAACCCGTGGTACCGGCCACAAGCAAGTGGGGCATCTTGGCTAAGTCAACAACAAACGGCTCACCGGTAATGCGTTTGCCTAAACACAAGGGTAAAAGCGCCTTGGATTTAGCAAAGTCCTGCGAGCCTAAAAGTTCTGAAATACGCACGAGTTGCCGGCGCGGATTAGGCACTTCAATGCCCATGTAGGGCGTATTGGGCACGGTATCGAGCACGCGCACTGACTGAACAGACAAAACACGAGCCAAATCAGACTCAAGACTCTTAACGCTTGAGCTTTTCACCCCTTCGGCCAATTCAATTTCGTAACGAGTAACAACAGGACCCGGGTTGGCTGCCTTCACCTTCACCGTCACGCCGTAACTGGCCAACTTACTTTCAATCAAGCCGCTCATAACAGCAAGCGAAGCCTTATCAATAGAAGGCTCCGTATTGCCCGCCGGATCAAATAGACGCAGCGAAGGACGAATCGGCTGAGAAGCGTCTTCAAACAAAGTATCTTGCTGAGCCTCTAGCGCCACTTCCGACTTTTTCACTTTTGCCTGCGGATTAATCACAGGGCGGCTCACGGCTGGAAGCACGGGTTCGGGCTGCACATCAATGACATCATCGGAATTTTTCAACGCCGGGATGTCTTGCTTAAACTGCTGAGCCAATTCTTCCTGAGCGGTTTTTCTCTGCTGCTGATCAACCTTAGCCTCATGTCGATCAGTAAAGAAATGCCAAATGCGGTCCAGGCGCGTGCCGATTTTTTCGGTCACATCCAGCCATGAAAAATCGAAAAAGATGGCCGCGCCGCTCATGGCAAGCACCACCATCAAAAGCGTTAAGCCCAAAGCACCGACCACCGGGACGCAAGCGGTCATGACGGATTGGCCCAGAACACCGCCCGCCTGTCCGGGCAAGGGCTCGGCCAAGTAATACAACCTGAGCGCCTCAAGAGACGTGCTCGCGCACAACAGAATCAGTAAACCGAAAAGGTGCCAAATTCTGCCGAAAGAAAGCTTTCTGTAATGAGGACTCAGACAACGCCAGGCGCTCATCAAGGCTACGGGGAAAAGCCAGTAAGCCGACCACCCTAATGCAAACAAGGCAATATCGGACACCCAAGCTCCCAGTAGACCGATCCAATTTTTAGGAGCAACATTGGGAGCCGCGTGGGTAAAAGACGGATCTGCCTGGTTATAGGAGATCAGCATTAAAAGGTATAGAACCGAGAAAACAAGCAGGCAGACGCCTGCCACCGATCCGAGCCTGATTTTTCTGCGTTTATCCTCAACGGGAACAGGATCGTTAACAACGGCGCTCACCGTGACAGGAGCGGTTGCGGCCTTCGTACGTGAAGATTTGCGGGCTGACGGTTGCAATATGTTTTTCTTAGCTTTTTCTTTTATGAGAGCTGGTTTTTTCATCAATCTATCGTCTGAAATCAACCCTACCATTTTACGGGGTTTGTTTTCATTTTGAACGCTTCTTGACTATTGTTTTCAATTTTTCTGTGCTTTTCACAATGGCACTCGGATACAATGAACTGATCTACTGAGTAAAGAGGTTTAAAAATGTCAGAAAACATTCAACATGAAAAGCTTATTATCATCGGTTCCGGTCCCGCAGGCTACACGGCAGCCATTTACGCTGCCCGCGCCAATTTAAATCCCCTTTTAATCACCGGCATGGAGCAGGGCGGACAACTGATGACAACCTCTGAAATAGAAAACTGGCCGGCAGACGTCAACGGTGCTCAAGGTCCCGATCTCATGCAACGCTTCATGGATCATGCGGAACGTTTCGGCACGCGAATTGAATTTGATGTCATCACAGCCGCGCACTTAAAAGAAAAGCCGATTCGCTTGGAAGCCGATTCCGGCAAGACTTTTACGTGTGACGCGCTCATCATCGCCACCGGCGCAAGTGCCAAATACCTTGGTTTGGAATCAGAAACCCGCTACAAGGGACGTGGCGTTTCGGCTTGCGCCACTTGCGACGGCTTTTTCTATCGTAAGAAACCCGTTGCGGTGGTGGGCGGAGGCAATGCCGCTCTTGAAGAAGCGCTTTATCTGTCCAATATCGCAAGCATCGTGCACCTCATCCACCGCCGCGACACTTTCAAAGCCGAGCCGATTATGGTCACCAAACTGATGCATGCCGTCAAGGAAGGCAAGATCGTGCTGCATCTGTTTGCCGAAGTCAAAGAAGTGCTCGGTGACGATCAGGGCGTTACCGGCGTTCTGTTAAAGAGCACCGACGGAAAGCCCGATGAAAGCATCTCTGTAGATGGCCTTTTTGTCGCCATCGGCCACTCCCCCAACACGAAGATTTTCGCCGATGAGTTGATTCTTGAGGGCGGCTACATTGTTACCCAAGGAACCGGTCATCACGCGGCTACGGCCACCAACATTGAAGGCGTATTTGCCGCAGGTGACTGCCAAGACCCTGTTTACCGTCAAGCAGTAACCAGTGCCGCCACCGGCTGCATGGCCGCCTTGGACGCCCAACGCTACTTGGAAAGCCTGGAGTAAAAGCCATGCGGGCAAAAGGTTTTGAAGCTTTAAAAGGCATTAAAACAAAACTTTCGGAAGAATCGATCATCCGGGAAAAGGAAGCCGCCGCCCGACTTCAAAGGCGTGAAAAAGAAGACGATGATCGCGCCCTTTTTGCCGCTGAAATGAAGCGCATCGGCGTTACACCGACCGAACGGGATGCCTCCGAAATCGATCTTTTTGAAAAGGAAATGCAGCGCTTAGGCGTCACCAAGCTGGAAAACAAAAATGTGCGGGCGATGCCGACAAAAAAGCCTCCCCGCCCTAAGGTTCAACAAACCCCTTTGAAATTGCGAGCCGAAGTGGGTCTTTCGGACAGCTATGATGGAGCCAGTGCTGACGATTGGGGAGACCGTGAGTACATTGCCGTGGGTTGCGGCATCGATCTTGCGCAAAAATTGTCTCGAGGACTTTGGCCCGTTGGTGCGCACCTTGATTTGCACGGCTACCGCACCGAAGAAGCCAGACGTGCCCTTGTGGACTTTATCCTTCAGGCTCGCGAAGCTCATATCCGCTGTGTTCGCATTGTCACAGGTAAAGGCATCAACAGCGGGGAAGAAGGACCGGTTCTCAAAGGTCTTGTCAGACGATGGCTTCGACAAATGCGCGAGGTTCAGGCATTTGTTCAAGCTCCGATTGAGGAAGGCGGATCCGGTGCACTGCGTGTTTTGATTGCTAAAAAGTTTTAGGAGTTCGCGATGGATATTCTTGAATTAATGCGTACTCGCCACACCACTAAACACTACGATCCGAATCGCCGAGTAAGCGATCAGGACATGGATACGCTTCTGGAAGTACTGCGACTGTCACCCTCTTCGACAAATATTCAGCCGTGGAAGTTCTACGTCATCGACACGCCCGAAATGAAAGAAAGAATCATGCCGGCAGTCAAGGACTTCAACATAGAACGCATGCAAGCCCCTCAGCTGATTATCTTCACAGTTCCGACTTGCTTTAGCGAAGAATTTTTCGATGAGCTCTACCGCCAAGAAGAGGCTGATGGTCGATATAAAGGATGGAAAAGTCCTGAACGACCGGATGTGATCCGCCTGACTTACTCGCACAAATTCGATGATGATCCTGAAGGACTCTTTCGGTATGCCAGCAACCAAGCCTTTATCGCTTTAGGATGCGTGACCGTAGCGGCTGCAGCGATTGGTGTTGACTCAACGATATTGGGCGGGTTTGATTTTGATAAGCTCGATGAGATCCTCGGCTTTAAAGCTAAAAATGAACGTTCCGTTGTCGGCATTGCCCTGGGTTACCGTGCAGAAAACGACTCTAATGCCAGTCGGCCCAAATCTCGCCTTCCGAGAAAACGTGTGATCGAATTTTTGCGCTAGATAATTCATAGAGTCGGGTGACCGGACTTCCGACTCTATTTTGAGACATCAAAATGGAAACGAACTTTTCAGTTTTCGTTCATCTCCAAGATTGTTGGGTTTGCATTCCACCCAATCGATGTTGAGCTACGTTGCCTTTAATAAAGGAAAAGCGCACTAACCGTAGCATTGGGTTTTGCATTTTCAAACGCTTAAATCACCTTCTGACTCCATAGGCAACGCTGCGCAATCTCTGCCTGAGTTAGAGTATCCAATCTACTTGGCAATAGGCTCAAAATTTTCCGAGTCACCATTCCACACGCTTAATAAGCCTTTGTGCATATCGTAATAAAGAGCGTGCAAGGTTAACGTTCCCGCTTGAACAGCTTCCTCCACCCAGTGGTACGAGAGCAAATTTTCTATTGATAACAAAACCGTGGCTTCTTCACACAGGCGCGCCTTTTCTGCCTTAGACTCATCCGGATTTTCTTCATCGATTTTATGAACAGCAGGACACGCCAAAGAGACCCAACGATTGATATATCGCTCATCTTTTAAGGTTTGCGGATTAAAAAGTCCGGCAATGCCTCCACAATTTGAGTGGCCCATAACAACGATATTTTCAACGTTGAGGTGTTTAACGCCGTACTCCACCGCGGCCATGACCGCGTCATACTCGCCGGCTTTTTCCGGAGGCGGCACAATCGCCGCCACGCTTCTGACAACAAACAAGTCTCCGGGCTTGCATCCCAAAACGATGGCCGGATCCGTTCTGGAGTCGCAGCAGGCAATCACCATTGTCTTGGGACTTTGCGAATGAGCCAATGCCTCAAAGAATTCTTTTTCTTTGAGAAAATAGTTGGCTCGAAAATGGTGAAAGCCTCCTATTAAATCGTGAAAATTTTGCATATCAGACTACTTTCTGAAAGCCATTTCCTGACGAGTCTTTGCGGACAATTCGTGTACACGAAGAGCCCAGAAAGCCATATTGTCAAGCATCTCCTGAGGATAGGTCCAAGAAAACTCTCCGTTATCTCCCATGTAGTGATGCATGATGGCATCCATGGCCTTAACGCGATCATCTCCCGTTAAACGTTCCATGACACCACGGCCCACCACGGAAAAATAATTCTGACCGGATCGGCACGCGGGGTTATCTTCAATAATGGTTGCTGCCGGCTCAGCCACGCAGAAACTGACATGCGGATTTTTGTTATAAAGCTCTATCTTGTGGCCTTCCGCCGCCCCATGGAAATAAAAAATCAAGCCGTCATTGTTGACTTCGTAGCCATAGCTCAACGGAACAATGTACGGGAAAGGCTCATCGTGAATAGCCAACGTCACCATCTTGCAGCGATGCAAGAACGCTTTGATGATGGTGGGATCATCCACCGCCCGATCTTGGCGGCGCATTTCAGTATGAATCGTTGTGGTAATCGACATTTTTAAGCCCCTTTTTGCTCATTCGACAGTTTTGTTATTTTAGTCTATTCAAGAAAACCGACTGATTTAGACGTACGCGCAATCGGTCCACCTTGTCAGGTTTCTGTCGGCACGCCCGCTCCCAGCACTCGGCTCTTTAATTCAGCCAACTTGTCGCGTACAGCAGCCGCTTTTTCAAAATCAAGATTTTTAGCGTATTCGAACATTTCTTTTTCGAGTTTTTTAATTCGGGCTGAGAGTTCTTTTTCGGTCATCGAACCCACATTTTCCGCGATATCTTCCCGACTGGGCGCGTCAGGCCTATAAACACCGTCAATAATGTCGCGAACTTCCTTTTTAACACTCTTAGGCGTAATGCCATGCGCTTCGTTATAAGCCTTCTGCTTAGCCCGGCGGCGCTCCGTTTCTCCGATTGCCCGCTTCATCGAGTCGGTCATTTTATCGGCATACAAAATAGCGGTACCCGCCACATTTCTGGCCGCGCGGCCAATCGTTTGGATTAATGAACGCTCGCTTCGCAAAAAGCCTTCTTTGTCGGCATCCAAAATAGCCACAAGTGAGACTTCCGGAATATCCAACCCTTCACGCAACAGGTTAATGCCAACCAACACATCAAAAACACCTGCGCGAAGATCGCGAATGATCTCCACACGCTCAACCGTATCGATGTCGGAATGCAGATAGCGTACTTTGACACCGTTGTCACTTAAAAAGTCCGTTAAATCTTCGGCCATTCGTTTTGTGAGCGTTGTCACTAAAACCCGTTCGCCCTTTTTCACCCGCTCATTAATTTCTGAAAGAACATCATCGACCTGAGTGCTGGCCGGCCGTACAATCACTTCCGGATCAACCAACCCTGTCGGTCTGACCACTTGCTCAACCACTTGGGAGGAATGCTCCAACTCATAGTCCGCGGGCGTTGCCGAAACAAAGATGCTGCGTCGCATCTTGCGTTCGAATTCATCAAAGCGCAACGGCCGGTTATCCAACGCAGAAGGCAATCTGAATCCATAGAGCACAAGCGTTTCTTTTCTGGAACGGTCTCCCCTGTACATTCCGCCTAACTGACCGATCATCACATGGGATTCATCGAAAAACATCAGGCAGTCCGAGGGCAGGTAATCAATTAAACACGGGGGCGCAACCCCCGGAGCCAAACCGGTCAGATGGCGTGAGTAATTTTCAATTCCTTTGCAAAAGCCCACCTGATCGAGCATTTCCAAGTCAAAAAGCGTGCGCTGTTCAAGGCGTTGGGCTTCGACGAATTTGCCCTCATCCAAGAAAAACTTCTTTCGCTCCCGTAATTCTTCTTTAATAGTTTCTATCGCCCGAAGAATTTCATCACGAGGAGTGACGTAGTGGCTTGCCGGATAAATCACAAAACGTGTGACTTTTTGAACAATTTTTCCGGTAAGCGGATCAAAGAGCGCGATAGATTCCAATTCATCATCAAAAAGCTCAAATCGAACCGCCATCTCGGCGTGTTCGGCCGGGAAAACATCAATAGTGTCTCCCCGGACGCGGAAGGTGCCACGAGCGAAATCCATTTCACTGCGCTTGTACTGCATGCGAACGAGCTGGGAAATAAAATCCGAACGACTTTTGACATCGCCTGTTCGCATAATCAAACGCATCTGCGTGTAACTTTCCGGCTTACCGATACCGTAGATTGCCGAGACAGTGGCCACAATAATGGTGTCACGGCGCTCAAGAATGCTTTTGGTGGCAGCCAAGCGCATCTGCTCGATGTGCTCATTGATTGCCGAATCTTTTTCTATGAAAAGATCCCGACTGGGAACATAGGCTTCCGGCTGATAGTAGTCGTAATACGAAACGAAGTATTCCACCGCGTTATTGGGAAAAAATTCCCGCATTTCCGAATACAGCTGCGCGGCCAGCGTTTTATTCGGAGCCATGATCAAGGCCGGCACGCCCTGACGGGCGATGACGTTAGCCATCGTAAATGTTTTACCCGACCCGGTTACCCCCAACAGTGTTTGAAACGCCAAACCGCTCTCGAGCCCCTCGTTTAATTCTTCAATGGCCTGAGGCTGATCACCGGAGGGCTCATAGGGAGCATGCAGTTCAAATGGCGAATGGGGAAATGTTTTAACGATATCGCTCACAAACTTTCTCGAGATAGTCTTAACCCATCAATAATAATGCTGAAAAAGAAAATTTCCCGTTACAATCCGTCTATTATCTTTAGGAATAACTTGATCATGGCTCAATACCGAGACAACCGCGACGATTTTGAAGACGAAGAAGACGGCTATGACCGTCCGAGTAAATCTCAAATTAAACGAGAATTACAAGCCCTGCAGGATTTGGGCAAAGAAATGACCAAGCTCGGCGCGGACACTTTAAACCGCATTCCGCTTCCCGACGATGTGCGTGAAGCGATCGATGAATACGCCAAAATGAAGTCCTTCGGGGCTCAGCGCAGACAGCTGCAGCTAATCGGCAAACGCATGAATGGGTTGGATCCTGAAAAAGTTCGGGCCGCTATTGATATGGCCACGGGTGAGAGCCGTGCCGCTGTGGCCGCGCACCACAGAGCCGAGCGTCTGCGCGATAAGCTTATTGCTGACGATGCCGCCCTCACGGACTTTATCAAAGATTTCCCGGACGTCAATGTTCAAAGTTTGCGTCAACTCATTCGTTCGGCACGCAAAGAAGCCCAAATGGATAAACCCCCAAAGAGCGCCCGTGAACTTTACCGACTCATCCATCCGATGGTCAGCCCTGAAGTAACGCTTGAAAAAGAAGACAATCAGGAAAACGAATAAGGAGTGGCATCGTGCGAATTGTGAGCTTTTTTAAAAAACCTCTCCCTGATAGCCTATTAAATGGGCTCAAAGATATCGCAGAGATTCAGTACTGGCAGGACTTAAGTGAGGAAGAACGCTCTGAACTCGATGATGTCGAAATCGTCATCAGTAATCCTCCGGTATCGATGCAGCAAGAGCTTCTATCATCTTTTCCTAATCTCAAAATGATCGCCAGCCTTGGTGTGGGCTTTGATAAATTTGACCTTGAGGAAATGAAGCGACGCAAAATTGTTCTGACCAATGCTCCGACTGCAACAAGCGATGATGTGGCCGATTTTGCCTGGGCGCTTCTTACAGCGCTTGCCCGCCAAACTCCTCAGGCGCTCACTCATGCCAGAGAAAAACTTTTGACTTTCTCGGGCTTTCCCCTCACCACTCGCATCAGTGGTAAACGCTTGGGAGTCGCAGGTCTTGGTCATATCGGCCGGGAAATCGCTCGCCGCGGCGAAGGTTTTAAGATGCAGATCGGCTACACAAATTTAAGTGCCTGCGATGTGCCGTATCAACGCTTTGAAAATCTCAAAGAATTGGCTGCATGGTCTGACTTTCTGGTCCTAGCTATGCCGGGGGGTGCCTCGACACACCATATTGCCAACCGCGAAGTGTTCGAAGCCCTGGGGCCCCAAGGTTTCCTCATCAATATCGGAAGAGGAGAGTTGGTGGATACCGACCAGTTAATTGAGGCATTGGAGAAGAAAAACATCGCCGGTGCCGCGCTTGACGTTTTTGAGGGCGAACCCGCCATTGATCAACGTTTAGCTCAATTCGATAATCTTCTTATCACGCCGCACATCGCAAGCGGCACCTTTGAAGCTCGAGAGAGTACCGGGCTGCAAGCGCTTGGAAATATTCAGGCATTCCTTGCCACCGGCACCGCTCCCAATCGAGTGATTTAAAGAACTCTTCCATAGCGCAAGACCTATCGGTCTTGCGCCTTTTCTTTGGCGATATTGTCTTTCATAAACGCAAGTCCCGCCATCACCTGGCGAACAATGAGATTATTCATCCGACTGCGTTCGTGAACAAATCCCGGCACCACAATGTTTCTTAATTCGGGCGCAACCAACATATGAATCAGCACCGCTGACATGGCCGTCATAAAAGCGGCCCCGACTCTCGGATCCCGATAGTCATCGACTCCCAGGTAATCAGCAAAAAACTGCTGAAGCGCCTTAATGCGCATCACGCCAACTTTTCTAGCTAAACTCAGAATATTTTCCGAGGGCGTTCCAGTTACTTCGCGAGCCCAAACGCGCATGGGCCAGCTGCGTTTATCATCCACGCGTTCCAGATGGTGGGTGAAAAAGTACTGCAGGGCTTCCTGGGCCGTTTCATACTGAACCATCTCAATTTCCAACTCTTGACTGAAAATCGTATCAGGAATTCTTGATAAAACCGCTTCATACAGTTCATCGCGTCCGCCAAACCAATAGTTAACACTCGCGCAATTGACGCCAGCCATGTCGCAGACGTCCTTAGCCGCCACATTGGCCCAGCCTCGCTCTGCTGCCAAAGTGCCCGCAGCCTCAATGAGCGCTTCACGTGTTTTTTCGCCGTCACCGCGAATTCTTGCTGTTTGTTTTCTCATAGTCGTTTCTTAAAAAAGTAATAAGCTGCAGGCAAAGTCACCGCGGCCATCACAACGACCGGCCACATTGACACAAGCACCGCAGACAATGGCGCTCCCGCGAGATAAATTCGCCTGACGGCTGACAATGTAAAGCGCAGCGGATCGGCGTAAGTGAGAAGCTGAATCCATTGCGGCATATTGGCCACCGGAGCGAACAAGCCCGATAAAAGCACCATCGGCACCAAAAAGACAAAAACAATCAATAACCCCTGCTGCATCGTTTGGCTGTAGGCAGAAACCGCCAAACCCAATCCAACGACCGAGAGGATGAATAACAAAAGAACAAAATACATGGCTAGCACACTGCCACCCATGGGGATCTCAAACCAAAATAGATCCACCAAAAAGATCAACGTACTTTGAAAAAGCCCGATTAATATGGGAACAATGGATTTGGCGGCAAGCAGTTCAGCCGTTGTGTAAGGCGAAACCAATAGCTGCTCAAACGTCCCCTGCTCCCTTTCCCGCGCCACCGACAAGGCTGACAGCACAACCACCTGCAACATGGAGAGCATGACAATCAAGCCCGGCATGATGAACCATTGAGTGATGACATTGGGATTAAATAAAAATCGCGTTTTTATCAGTTCGGGCACACCCGTGAGCGTGGCGTTCATCGTCTGAGCGATCTGCGTCAAATAACCGGCGGCCAATTGAGCGGTCGTTGAATTGCGCCCATCGATGACGACCTGAACTTGCGCGCTTTTGCCTTCTTTGAGATGCTGAGCAAATTGCGGCTCAATCACCACGGTTAAAAGAGCCTCGCCTTCATCCATGAGCGCTTTGATTTGAGAGACACTCTGGACAGTGGCCACACGTTCGAAAATTTTGTTGTTATCTACTGCACGAACAAACTGAGAGGAAGCCTCGGAGCCCGACAAATCACACAGCGCGTACGGAATGTGATTCAAATTGAAACTAGCAATGTAGCCAAACAAAATGATGTACAAAAGCAAGGGACCGACCAAAATCATTCGGCTCGTCTTCTCTTTTAGTGTCGCCAAAAGCTCTTTTCGAACCAGTGCCCGAAAACGTATCATCCGCTTACTCATACCCGCACCCTCTTTTGACAAAAATGACGTGCAAGCAACACGAGCACCGCGGCAAAAGCGGTGAGCACTAAAAGATTTTTAACCACCAGTGCGTGCATGCCTCCCGTAAGAAAACCTACTTTCAAAAGTTCCAGAAAATAAACCGGAGGCATGGCGTAAGCGATGACATTGGCCCAATCCGGAGCACTTCTTAAATCAAAGATAAAACCCGACAAAATCACAGCCGGCAAAAAACTTGCCAAGAGCGCAATTTGTGAAGACAAAAACTGCGAGCGTGTTGCTCCCGATATCACCAATCCGATGCAAAGACTCACCAAAAGATAAATCGCAGACGAAAGAGTAATCAGTCCCAAACCACCTCGAATCGGAATATGGTAGACAAAGACCGCGGCCAACATACAAAGCGCCCAGCCGAAAGCCCCTAAAACAAAATAGGGAATAACTTTCGACAGCAACAATGCCCAGGGCGAAATCGGCGTGGCAAGCAAGGCTTCCATTGTTCCCCGCTCCCACTCTCGAGCAATCACCAAGCCGGTTAACATCGTCCCGATCATGGTCAAAATGATGACTATGAGACCGGGCACTAAATACCAGTGGCTTTCGGCCGATTCGTTAAACCAGATACGAGGAATGACCGTGATACCGGAAGGCTCTGTCGCTGCGGAGCCCGCCGTCTGAACAGTGAACATCACCGCATTGGCAATCATGGTGGCGCGCGGCGCATCAATGCCGTCAATCAACAACTGCGTTTCATGGGCTACGGGACGCTTTTCAAAAACAATAACAGCCTCCACGTCAAAGCGATCCAAAGCTTCGAGCGCCTCTTTGCGGGTAGGAACCACCGTGACATCAAATGAATCATTATTGACCAGAGCCTGCGTGTAGAGCGTTGTCTGAGAACTGTTTTGATCGCTGACCACAGCCAAACGAATATCCTTCACATCAAAAGAGATACCGTAACCAAATAAAATCAGCAAAATGAGCGGTAAGACGACGCCAACCAAAATAGCGCTTTTATCCCGAATAATTTGGCGACTCTCTTTTAAGCTTAAGGCGTAAACATGACGCCAGAAATCCATCCTTTGCGTCATGATTGACTCCTTTGAGCACGAAACTCTTTGACAACCCTGATAAACGCCTCGTCCATACTCAGACTTTGCCCGCGCACCTCGGCAGGAGAGCCCATAATAAGCGGCAATCCGCCATCTTGGATAAGAAGCCTGTCACAGTAAAGAGCCTCCTCCATAAAATGGGTCGTCACGATAATGGTTGTGCCTGTTTGGCTCAGAGCTGTCATCCAGCGCCAAAATTGTCTGCGAGTCGGCACATCCGCTCCGCTTGTCGGCTCGTCTAAAAATAAAAGTTTAGGATTGTGAATCAACGCGACAGCCATGGCCAAGCGCTGTTTGATGCCACCAGGCAAGGTTTTTGCCTGCGCAGCTGAAAATGACATCAATTCAAATTCATTCAACAAAAAGTCTATCCGCTGCGCTTTCTCCTGCCCGGCTAAACCATAGGCGCTCGCAAAAAAGTCCAGATTTTCGCTCACACTCAAGTCACCGTAAAGCGCAAATTTCTGAGACATGTAACCGAGCTGCTCTCGGGCCTCTTCGCGGCTATCTAAAACATTGACGCCCGCCACCTCAAGCTCTCCGGAGGTCACCTTTAAAAGACCGCACAGCATCTTAAAAGTGGTCGTTTTACCGGCGCCATTGGGTCCCAACAATCCAAATATTTCACCGGCTTTGACATCAAAAGATGTTCGATCAACCGCGGTAAAAGAGCCAAAACGCCTGACCAGATCTTTGGCGATAACAACAGATTCGTTTGAAGTGTTCGGAAGTTGCGCAGAACTTTGTGCAATGACTGAATACGGATGACGGGGCACTGTTTTGGCGCGGTTGACTAAATAGCCCTCTTCCAAACCTCCTGCCACAGGCTCAAATTGGAGTCCATATTTTTCTTGGAGGGACTCTCTGTCTGCATAGTCACGAAGCAGCACCCGCACATAACCCGATCGGGGCACAGCGTCCAAAATATAGTCCGTATCGTCAAGCAATTGTGCCTGCAGATCCCTTACTCTTGTGCCAGAAGGCACTTTGACATTAAAGGCTAAACCGTCTGCCAGAGCGGCAATGGCTTGAGGGCTATCGTGCAGGATAATTTCACCGTTTTCAAGAATCAACACATCATCGCAAAGCGCGGCTTCGTCCATATAGGTCGTCGCCACGACAACGGTCATCGCCTCAGTGTGAACATTTTTCTTCAAAATTGACCAAAGCTCACGTCTGGATAACGGATCCACGCCTACGCTCGGTTCATCCAAAAGGAGAATTTTCGGATGGTTTAAGAGTGCACAGGCTAAACCTAACTTTTGCTTCATTCCTCCGGATAATTTACCGGCAGGCCTAGCGGTAAAGTCTGTCAGTCCCGTTATGGACAAAAGTTCAGTGAATCGTTTTTTTCTTTCCACCTCACTTAAGCCAAATAGTTCAGCGTAAAGCGTGAGATTTTCTTTAACGCTTAAATCAGTATAAAGACCAAACTGCTGGGGCATGTAGCCGCATAACGTTTGCAGGCGCGACAACTCTTTTGAATAAAGCTTCTCGCCAAATAGTTTGACAGCCCCCTCTTGGGGTTTCAGTAAGCCAGCCATCACACGCATCAACGTCGTTTTACCGGCACCATCGGCACCGACCACTGCAATCAATTGTCCTTTTTTCAAATCCGCCTTAATGGATTTCAAAAGAGGCGAAGTTACACCCTTTTCAAAGCGTGACACTGACTCCAAAGTGATGGATGAAAGTTCTGACATGATGACTTACTTCAACAGTCGAGCTGTCACAGGCATCCCTAAACGAAGCAATCCTTGAGGATCGTCTACCGTTAAACGCACCTCATAAACCAAATTGGTGCGAATGGCTTCAGTCTGAACAGTCTTGGGGGTAAATTCGGCCACTGAAGAAATAAAGCCGACCGTAGCATCAAAGGTTTTATCGGGGAAACTGTCCACACTGACGGCAACCTTTTGCCCCATTGTGATACGGCCTAAATTGGGTTCATCTATGTAAACCCGCGCCCAAAGCGGATTCATTAACGCCATTTCATAAATGGGGGTGCTTGCACCGACCATATCGCCTGGCTCTTTAAGACGAGATCGAATCACGCCGTCTGCGGGCGCATAAAGCAGGCAGTTATTCAGAGCCCGCTCGGCATCAGCAAGCTGCGTTTGCGTTTGTTTAAGCGTTGCACGCGCAACTTCAATTTCTTCGGCACGCGTACCTGCTAAGAGCATTTCCAGGGTCCGTTTTGCTTCATCCCTTGCTGCCCTGTCGGCACTGGCTTTGTAGCATGCCTGATCACGAGCCAGAGCGCTGGAAGCCTTCCCCATATCCTTGTGCCGCTTACAGGTCCGCTCAGAGAGCACCAAATTTGCTTCCGTTGCCTTAAGCCGCGCTCGAGCGACATCAATTTCTTCGGCTCGAGTCCCTGCCAGTAAAAGCGCGAGCTGCGCCTGCGCCACTCCCACTTGCGAAGCGGCCTGATCGCGAGCAATTTTGTATCGGCTGTCATCGAGCTTGGCGATCACTTCACCCGCTTTTACCGAGCCACCTTCTTCAAATAAAACCGTCTGCAATCGACCGGACTCTTCAAAAGCCAAATCGACTGTGCGCATATCAATGCTGCCGTAGAGTTTCAGTTGAGCCTGGGGCTGACTCCAGTGCCAATAACCGACACCACCGACTGCAGCGGCGGCTAAAAGAGCCACAATGGCCACTTTTTTCTGAGATAAGGAAGGAAAAGGCATAAGAATTTTTTTAAATTTAAATTTCAATTTAAATTATATACCATAAAAAACTCCCACCTCTTTTGCCGAAGTGGGAGTCTTTTTACAAAACTAAGCGATCAAGCTTATTGAGCGTCTTGAGCCGGTTGTTGTTCGGCCGCGGGAGCTTCTTCAGGCTTTTTCTCTTCTTCTTTCTTTTCTTCCAAGAGAGCCTTCATTGACAAGCGGACACGACCCTTTTCATCGGCCTCGATCACCTTCACGCGAACCACTTGACCTTCCTTCAAGTAGTCGGAGACAGCGTTAACGCGTTGGTTGGCGATTTGGCTGATGTGCAACAAGCCGTCTTTGCCCGGCAACAACTGAACGATAGCGCCGAAATCCAACAAGCGCGTTACCGTGCCTTCGTAGATTTGGCCCTTTTCAATTTCAGCCGTGATTTCAAGAATCTTCTTCTGGGCGGCAAGACCGGCTTGCGGATCCACAGAAGCGATCGTCACGCTGCCATCATCCTCGATATTGATCGTGGCACCGGTTTCTTCAGTGATACCGCGAATCACAGCACCACCCTTACCGATCACGTCACGGATCTTTTCAGGATTGATCTTCATCGTGATCATGCGAGGAGCAAAGCGGGACAATTCCTTGGCGCCGCCCGCAGCCTGTGTGCGCATTTCATTCAAAATGTGCTGACGGCCTTCATGGGCTTGAGCCAAAGCCACCTGCATGATTTCTTTATTGATACCTTCAATCTTGATATCCATTTGAAGGGCGGTGACACCGTTTTCAGTACCGGCCACCTTGAAATCCATATCACCCAAGTGATCTTCATCACCCAAAATGTCGGTCAAGACGGCAAACTTGTTGCCTTCCTTGATTAAGCCCATAGCAACGCCGGCCACATAATCCTTCAGGGGCACACCGGCATCCATCAAGGACAAGCATCCACCGCAGACGCTGGCCATGGAAGAAGAACCATTGGACTCACAGATTTCGGAAACCACGCGGATTGTGTATTGGAAATCTTCTTCAGAGGGCAACACAGCGGTCAATGCGCGCTTAGCCAAACGGCCGTGACCGATTTCGCGGCGCTTGGGGCTGCCGACACGACCGGTTTCACCCGTGGCAAACGGGGGCATGTTGTAGTGAAGCATGAAACGTTCATGCGTTTCACCCAAAAGACCGTCAACGATTTGTTCATCCTGCTTGGTACCCAACGTGGTGATAACCAATGCTTGGGTTTCACCGCGGGTGAACAAGGCAGAACCGTGCGTGCGGGGCAATACGCCTTGGCGGATTTCGATCGGGCGGACAGTCTTGGTGTCACGGCCGTCGATACGCGGTTCGCCATTCAAAATGTTGGAGCGAACGAGCTTGGCTTCCATTTCAAAGAGGATGCCGGCCACTTCGTTGGGATCAACTTCGTTGTCGCCAGAGAAGCGTTCATCCTTGGCCAATTCTTCATCGACCATGGCGTAGATTTCACGCAATTTTTCCGTACGGGCTTGCTTGCTGCGGATGCCATAGGCCACCTTCAATTCTTCGGTTGCCAATTCAGCGATGCGAGCGATCAAGGCTTCGTTCTTCGGAGCGGGCTGCCAATCCCAAGCGGGTTTGCCTGCTTCTTCAACCAATTCGTTAATCGCGTTGATGGCCACTTGTTGCTGTTCATGACCAAACATCACGGCGTTGAGCATCACGTCTTCAGGCAAGCAATCGGCTTCGGATTCAACCATGAGCACTGCGCGTTCCGTGCCGCTCACGACCAAATCCAAACGGCTGTCTTTCATCTGAGACAACTTCGGGTTGCAGACGAATTCACCGTTGATGTAACCCACGCGGCAAGCGCCGATCGGGCCGTTAAACGGGATACCGGAGATGGACAAAGCAGCCGAAGCACCCAACATGGAAGGAATATCCGGATCCACTTCCGGATCCACGGACAACACGTGAATAATCACTTGAACTTCATTGAAGAAGCCTTCCGGGAAAAGCGGACGGATCGGACGGTCGATCAAACGGCTCGTCAACGTTTCCTTTTCGCTCGGACGACCTTCACGCTTGAAAAAGCCGCCGGGGATCTTGCCGGCTGCGTAGGTCTTTTCAATGTAGTCGACCGTCAACGGGAAAAAGTCTTGACCGGGCTTGGTTTCTTTCTTAGCCACAACCGTAGCCAAAACCACCGTATCGTCCATTTGGCAAATCACAGCACCGGAAGCCTGACGGGCAATTTCACCGGTGGTGAAAGTGACGTCGTGGTCACCGAAGCGGAAAGACTTGCTCACTTTATTAAACATCGTCATTTCGTTTCTTCCTTAAAAAAGGGAAAAAGACGTGTTTTCGATACGCTGCGGTGTGAACGCTCTGACTTAAAAACCCTCACATCGCAACGCACAAACCGAAAACAAAAACCTCGTCTTTTCCCAAAACCTTCAAAACTTACCAAAAGCGACCTGTCAATGCAGGTCGCTTTTGAGAAAGCCGTCTCGAATTACTTACGCAAGTTCAAATCCGTGATCAACTTGCGGTAAGCGTCCAAATCGGTGCGCTTGAGGTAGTCCAACATCTTGCGGCGACGGGACACCATCTTCAACAAACCGCGGCGGGAGTGATGGTCCTTGGCGTGTTCCTTGAAGTGCGGGGTCAATTCGTTAATGCGGGCCGTCAACAAAGCCACTTGAACTTCGGGAGAACCCGTGTCACCTTCCTTGCGTTGGAACTTGGCAACGATTTCAGACTTTTTGATATCTTGAACAGACATTTTCTAACCTTTAAAAAAATTAAACATGCGAACGTGGAAGTTAGGCCACGTCGTGGAAAGACCGCAATTGTACCCGAAAATAAAAACTTTTTCGAGTGCTATCTTGCGAAATTTTCAAGCTTTTTCCAACCAAACGCTTACTCAGCAATTCATCAAGTGCTTGCGATAGTGTTTGAGCTCGTCAATGCTTTCCAAAATATCGGAAAGCGCTTCATGGCGCGTACTCTTTTTAAAACTGTTGGGAACAGACGGTGCCCAACGCTTGGCCAATTCCTTAAAAGTCGAGACATCGATATTTCTGTAATGGAAATAGCTTTCAAGTCTCGGCATCCAACGAGCCATAAAACGACGGTCCTGACCGATCGAATTGCCGCACATCGGACTTTTACCGCAGGGCACAAAGCGGGCAAATTCAGCCAAAAGAATGTCGCTTGCGCGTTCTTCATCGATATTGGAGGCAAGCACTCGGTCAATGAGACCTGAACGACCGTGTGTTTCCGTATTCCATGCATCCATTGACCCCATCGTTCGAGCCGATTGATGAATCGCTATGACGGGGCACTCATGAATAACATTTAGCTGCGCGTCCGTGATCACGGCTGCCACTTCAATCACGCGATTGACTTCAGGCTGCAGCCCGGTCATTTCCATATCCACCCAAATTAAATTGTCCGCGCTAAAGAGGGGATCTTTTTGCAACTCAGTCGCCATTTTGTAGCCTAAATCCTTTAAAATGAACCGTTTGGAAACGATATTGTCTCATAATTTACCGATGACTTTTACTTTTGCTCAAGTCTTCTTGGCCGCGCTGTGCTTTTATTTTTTGGTACACAGCGTTACTTGTCTGGCCGAGATCATACACCTCAAGCGCACGATCCATGAGGTGCCTGAACCCTTGCGCGAAAAGATCACTCTACCGCAACACAAAAAGGCTGCCCATTACGATATTGCCCGTACTAAGCTCAATTGGCTTGAAGTCACGGTGACCACCCTTTTGATTATTTATCTTACGGCCGGCAACGGCATCAACACGATTTCCGATTGGCTGATGAATACGGTCGGAGACCAGTTCGCCTTCCATTGGATGCTGCCGGCAAGCATCGGTTTTATTTTCGTTCTTTGTGACTTGCCGTTTTGCTGGTACAAAGAATTTCATTTGCGTGAAGCATTCGGCTACACAAAACAAGACCCCTCGTCTTGGTTTAAAAATTACTGGTTAACCACCCTTTTGGGATGGCTCACCGTTTTGCCTCTTCTTTGGATCGGTTTATTTTTGTGGCAAAACAGCGGCCCCATGTGGTGGATTCTCGGTTGGGCTATTTTTGCCGTTTATCTGGTCTTTTCCCTAAATCTCGCCAGACGTTTGGTTTATCTTTTTAAGCCCGATCGTGCCCAACTGGCTCATAACGATGAACTCAAGCGCGTCATTGATGCCTTGGGTGAAAAAGCGGGATTAAGTGTGGCTGAAATTCGTGTGGCTAAAGCAAAAGACAATGAGGAATTGCCGCCGGCATTTGCTTTCGGCCACAGACATGGTGTCAAACTCTTTTTCCGTCACGACATCTATAACCGCATGACACTGTCTGACCTGCAAGCCGTCGCCGCCCATGCCCTGTCCCGCAACCTCAGCCATATGTATTTTCAGGCATGGTTTTTGTGCGCACTCGCAGGCTTTTTCGTCTTTGCTTTCCTCGCTTGGTTTGCTCCGCAGTCATGGTTTTTAGACGAAATCGGCTTCCGAGTTTATGGCCCGGGCCCTTACTACGGTTCTGTGCTCACTTTTGCCATTGTGGCACTGCCGGTGTTGCTCTTTCCTTTCAGACTCCCGATGGACGCGTTCCTGCGCCATCTGATTTTTGCTTCCGACACTTTTGCCATGAAGCATACGGGGCTGAAAGTCACGGTTAATTCGTTAATTGAGCTTTTCCCCACGCCGATGCGCCACTCCAGCGTAACGCTTGGCTTTTTCGATTTGCTCTTTTCCCATGAACCGAGCCTGATGGCTCGTATCTGCCACGTGCAGCGCAAATCTGAAATTCTCGAAGCTCGTCGTCAAGAAGAGGCTTTACGCAACGACAACCTGACGGTATTGCATCAACTCGAAAATGTCTCCTCGGCTCTTATTTCCAAACAGGAACAAAAAGTCTTGGATGCGGAAGCCAGAGAAAAGAGACTACACAAGTTAAGTCGTCAATTTGAAAAAGCCCTCAAACAAAAAGCCGAGGGTGAAATGGGTGTACGCCCGGCTTTGCCGCTTGAAGCCTACCGAGATCCTCACTATGAAGAGGCGATGCAAGATCTAGCCGCATCCAACATCACTCATCCGATGTATGGCAAGAGCTTGTTGGATGGTCTGCGTGATATTGTCCAAAAATTACGCGAAGCCAGAAAATCTAAAAACGCTTCAGAAAAGCCCGATGAAAAGGTTGTTGCCCCGGCTTCTGAAATTGTTGAAGAATCGACGCAATCCTCAGAACCCGCTGAGCCTGCTTTACAAACACCAATCGTTTCAAATGACGAGAAGGTTGCATTGCCTCTCGAAGAGGTAAAAAAACAGGAAGCCCCCTCGGTAGCCGTTCAGGTGGAAACACCGCCTGTGAGCGAAGAGCCCCAATCTTCACAGCCGACCGAAGAGACTTTGGACGAGAGCCAAGAAAAACCTCTTGAGCAAACCGCTGAGAATTCCATTCAAGAGGAAAGCGCTGAAATTGCTGTGCCAGAAGTGCCGCAATCGAGTGTTTCAAACGAAGAAACGACTGCTCCTGCAATTGAAAGTGAAGCTGAACCAACTCAAACCAATGATGTTCCCCTTTTCGGGAAAGCCTCACGCCGAGCGACTGCTCTGAGAATCATGACTCAGCGTCAGCGAGAACTTTTTGAGAAAACTCATTCCAATGCCGCCTAAAGATCAACGCCGCACAAATTGCTTTCATGCTCAAGTGGTCTCCTGCCACGGGCGGCACCACTTTGTGCGGGACGATCAAGGCAATCTTTATGAAGCTCATCGAAGGGGTAAAAAGGCCGATGTGGTTGTAGGCGATGAGGTTCTCTGCTCAGCTGCCGTTGACAATACTGTTGCTATTGAATCGGTCGCCAAACGCTTCAGTCTTTTATTCAGACAAGATGAATGGCGAACCAAAACACTGGCCGCCAATATCGATACGCTTGTCATCGTCTACGCCTCCCATCCTCGTTTTAATCCCTGGTTTGTCTGGAAGGCTCTTTTAGCTTCACACGTTGCGGGCGTACACCCTATCGTCATACGAAATAAAACAGACCTAACCGAAGGTTCTTCTGAGGCTGAAAATTTTCTGACATCCCTTTCAACCTTGGGTTATGAAACGCATGCCATCAGCGCTGAAATAGCCTCTGAAAAAACCATTGAAGAATTGGATGACATATTCAATGGACGACGCTCACTTTTGGTCGGTCAATCCGGGATGGGGAAATCCACGATCTTAAATCTTTTGGTCAAAGACGCCAACGCTAAAACCCAAGAGTATTCTCAAGCACTCAATTTAGGGCGCCAAACCACGACGGTCACAACGCTCTACGATTTAGACAGAGCTCAGGGCTTTGTCATTGATTCGCCGGGCTTTCAAGAGTTCGGACTTGCTCACCTTACCCTCAATGATGTCATCGGGGCGATGCCGGATATTGCCTCTCACACCGGCGGCTGCCGCTTTGCCAACTGCAAACATCTCAAAGAGCCGGGTTGCTCAGTTAAAGAAGCACTCAAAGAAGGAGCCATTACGCAAGAGCGCTATGACTTTTACTGCGCGATCGCCACTCAATTGGAAAAATCCAACACGTGGTAAAGACTTCATTTTTCTGTTTTCTATCTCTTTGATTCTTTAGTTAATTTCGGTACAATCCCAGGACTTTTTTCAACCTACTGAAAGATAACTGACAAAAGAACTATGGCCACCATTGAAAAGCCGAAAATGACGTGCCTGCAATTGACGATGGCCGTCATGCTCAACATGCTGGGATCATCCATCATTTTGATGCCCACTAAACTTGCCGAAGTTGGAACTCAGTCCATTTTGGCCTGGTTAGTGACCATCAGCGGTGCCACCGCCATCGCCTACACGTTTGCCAAATGCGGCATGTTCAGCAGAAAAAGCGGCGGCTTAGGCGGCTATGCGTCTTACGCCTTCGGCAAGTCCGGCAGCTTCATCGCCAATTTCAGCTACGGCGTATCGTTGATCATCGCCAATTTGACGATTGCCATTTCCATCGTTGGCTACGTCATGGTGCTTTTCGATTGGGCACTGACTCCTTTGGAAATGGGCCTAGCCAGTATTTTTGTCATTTGGCTTTGCAGCCTGCCTAACATTGGTGGCGCCCGTTTTATCGGAAGACTTTCTCATTTTTCCAACTATGGAATTTTGATTCCCATTTTGGTGCTGACCGTCATCGGCTGGAATTGGTTCTCGGTTGACCGCTATGTTGAAGCCTGGAATCCGCAAAACCTCACACCTTTTGAAGGACTGTCGGCGGCCATTTCCATGACGCTATGGGGTTTTTTGGGATTAGAGACCGCCTGCGCGAATTCCGAAGCGGTGGAAAATCCTGAAAAATCGGTTCCCCGTGCCATGGTGCTTGCCACGATCGGCGCCGGTGTTGTTTATATTCTGGCCAATAACATCAGTTTCGGCATCGTTGACAACGCTGTGCTGTCTCGCTCCACCGCCCCGTTCGGTTTGGTGTTTGCAACCATGTTTTCGCCTGAAGTCGGCAAATTTGTCATGGCTTTGATGGCACTGGCCTGTGCCGGGTGTTTGACCAGTTGGCAATTTACGATTGCTGAAGTATTCCGTGTCTCGGCAAGAGAGGGTTATTTCCCGAAAATTTTTGCCAAAGTCAGCGCTTTGAACGTTCCGATTGCAGGGATTGTGATTATTTTGCTTTTGCAGTCTCTTGCTGCTTTGCTCACCATTGACCCGAGATTGGAACAACAGTTCTACATTCTTAAAGATTTAGCTGTGGTCACCAATCTGGTTCCGTACCTGTTGGCCTTTGCTGCCGTGAACGTAATCTTGCATCGAGAACCGGTTGATCCGTCTATCGTTAAGCGCACCACAATCATCGCTTCTTTCGCTTCAGCTTATTCGCTTTACGCACTTTATGCCTGCGGCCCCAAGGCCATGATGTGGGGTGCATTAGCCACCTTTGTCGGTATTTGGCTTTATGGCTACGCTGCAAAGTCTCTTGAAGTTAAAGGCAAACTGCAGGGACAAGAATAAAAAATACGTCATTTTCAAAAAGGCACTCGCAAAATTGAGTGCCTTTTTTTGTTCTTGCTAAAACAAAAACGGTTGGCTTTTGCCAACCGTTTGCGAAGTCTAAACAGCAGGTGCTGTATTTTCGGATCAGACTCGAATTACTTCGAGAGCTTTTCCTTAATACGGGCAGCCTTACCGGCGCGATCACGCAAGTAGTAGAGCTTGGCACGGCGAACATCACCGCGACGCTTCACTTCGATGCTGGCGATCGTCGGAGCGTAGAGTTGGAACGTACGTTCAACACCTTCACCGCTGGAGATCTTACGAACGATAAAGGAGGAGTTCAAACCGCGGTTGCGGCGAGCGATCACAACACCTTCGTAAGCTTGGACGCGCTTGCGGGAACCTTCAACAACGTTCACGTTCACGACAACCGTGTCACCGGCAGCGAATTCAGGATAGGTCTTGCCAGCGGTCACGCGGGCGATTTCTTCTTGTTCCAACGTTTGGATAAGATTCATTTTTTTCTCCAAAACCATCATCATGTGACCTGCGATCGGATCCAATGTCCGCGCATCGTCGTCACCGATAGGATGGGTTTTAATTAAACAAAATACTTCCTGTTCAACCGAACAGAAAGATCGCTATTGTATAGCAATCTTTTCCTTTTTGCATCAAGAAGTTGATTCAATCATTGGGATAGATTCTCTGCGATTGTCCGCCCCTGTATCAAACCAACTAGGCGTTCTTTTTGAGCCAAAGCAAATCGGCCTTGGTAAGTTTCCCGCAAGACCTGGCTTTCTCAATTAAATCCGGGCGGCTCCTCAAGGTGATTTCCAGCGCTTTTTCTCGAGTCCATTTGGCAATATTGGCATGGTGCCCTGTTAAAAGCACTTCCGGCACCGTCTCCCCTTCCCAAACCTCGGGTCTTGTGTAGTGCGGCGCATCCAAAAGACCGGTTGAAAAGGATTCATCCAAAGTCGAGAGTTCTTTGATGGCCCCCGGCAACTGACGAACCACCGCATCAATCAAAATCATTGCAGCCAGTTCTCCGCCTGAGAGAACAAAATCGCCCACACTCACCGTTTCATCAACATAATGATCCAAAAAGCGCTGATCGATGCCTTCATATCGACCGCAGATCAAAACCATGTCTTCGTTATCGGCCACCCAACGCCTCACCGTCTCATCGGTAAGCCTCGTACCGTTGGGAGCAAAACTGATCACCCGACCGCGGTTACCTGAACGTCTGATTCGTTTAAGCGTTCTAGCCAAAGGCTCAGCCATCATCACCATGCCCGGTCCGCCGCCAAAAGGCCGATCATCAATCGTTCGGTGATTGTCTTCGGTCTCTTCTCGTGGATTCCAAGTGTTGAGCGACCAAAGTCCTCTTTGCATAGCCCGAGACGTGATGCCATTTTGAGTTACAGCATCAAACATCGGTTCAAACAGCGTGATGACGTCAAAGCGCATGGTCAATCTCTTTAGAGCTCATCGAGCCAAGCTTGCAAAATCGCTTCCAAAATTGCCTCGTTGCTTTTCTCAGGATCATCGTCAAAACCATCCAGCTCAAGCACCATAGCGTGCAACTCCGTAAACCGCAGCTTCAACGGATTGACATCGGGATGCTCATCATAGAGCGCTTCGGCAATCTGTTGAGTATCAGTCCAGCGCATAATTAGTGCTCCTTGGCGTGATTGCGGCTGTACTTGGGAATTTCAATCACAAGATCCTCATCACCCACCACGGCCTGGCAAGACAATCGGGATAAATCCGTCACGCCCCATGCTTGATCGAGCATGTCCAACTCTTCATCTTCGGGTTCATTTAAGGAATCAAAGCCTTCTCGGACAATAACATGACACGTTGAACAGGCTCCGGAAAATTCACAGGCATGCTCAATGCCCACGCCATTGGCAAGTAAAGCTCGCGCTAATTTAACGCCGGACTTGACTTCAAAAGTCTTTCCTTCGGGACAAACGCTTGCGTGAGGCAAAACGGTAATCTTGGGCATAGTCTATTTTCCTTCAATATCTTCAACGCTCTTGCCGGAAAGCGCCTGAGCAATCGCTCGGTCCATACGGCGTTCAGCAAAGCTTTCCGTCGCCTGCGTCAGTTCCTTTTCAAGCGTCTTAATGGTTTCCAATTCGTGAGCTTCAACCGCTTTCAATAAACGCGTGATCAGATCTCGGATATGGTTTTCTTCTTCCTTGGTTAAAAGATCCGCGTCCGATGCCAAAGCGCCCACCGTGGATTCAATCAAGCGGCGAGATTCCACTTCCTCTTCGCGCAACGCTCTTTCACGCATATCCTCTTCGGCGTTACCCGTGCCGTCTTTGAGCATGCGCATGATTTCTTCATCGCTTAGACCGTAAGAGGGCTTGACGGTCACATGGGCTTCAACACCCGTTTGCGTTTCTCGGGCAGAAACCGACAAAAGACCATCGGCATCAACGCTGAAGGTCACACGAATTCTGGCGGCCCCCGCCACCAAAGCCGGCAGTCCTCGAAGTTCAAAACGAGCCAAGCTGCGGCATGCATCCACAATTTCACGTTCACCTTGCACCACGTGGATGGCCATGGCTGTCTGACCATCTTTAAAGGTGGTGAAATCCTGAGCCATCGCAACCGGAATAGGCGTGTTTCTCGGAATGATCTTTTCAACCAAGCCACCCATGGTTTCCAACCCCAAAGACAGCGGTGTGACATCGAGTAAAAGCCAATCGTCTCCGGCCGTATTACCGGCTAAAAGGTTAGCCTGTTTAGCCGCACCCACCGCGACCACTTCATCCGGATTGATGTTATCGAGCGGCTCAAAACCCAAATAATCCTTAACCGCTTCACGAATCACCGGCATACGGGTGGAGCCGCCCACCAAAACGAGCCCCTGGATGTCTTTTCGATCAAGCTTGGCATCACGCATTACCGCATCAAGCGTATCAATTGTCTTTTTAACCAAGCGGCAGGTTAGGCCTTTAAAAATCTCGCGCGTGATCGTGAGATCAATTTTTTTACCAGAAGAAAGCGTGACGTTGACAGCAGCCTTATCACTGCGACTTAAAGCTTCCTTGGCTGCTCGGGCTGCCATCATAATCAAGCTTTTGTCTTCCGGGGAAAGAATTTCGGTGACTTCGGCTTCTTGCAGCACCCAGCAGAAAATTCTGTGATCAAAATCATCGCCGCCTAAAGCGGAATCGCCGCCCGTGGCAAGGACCTCAAAAACGCCTTTAGTCAAACGAAGCACAGACACATCGAAGGTGCCTCCGCCCAAGTCATAGATGACATAAAGACCCTCGGCTCCTTCATCGAGCCCATAGGCCAAAGCCGCCGAAGTCGGTTCATTGAGAAGCCGCAACACATTAAGACCGGCAAGTCTTGCCGCATCCTTTGTGGCCTGACGCTGGGCATCATCAAAATAGGCAGGAACCGTGATCACCGCGCCGACCAATTCTCCACCCAACGCCTCTTCGGCGCGATCCTTTAAGACTTTTAAAATTTCTGCGGAAATTTCCACCGGACTTTTCTCGCCTGCCACGGTCTGAACACGCAGCATGCCATCGGACTCGGCAAAACGGTACGGAAGGCTTGAAGCTTCCTTAATTTCTGCGCTCGAGCGTCCCATAAAACGCTTGACGCTGGCTATCGTATTTTGGGAATCTTCGCTGATCGCTAAACGCGCCTCATGTCCGACGACGGTTGTACCGTCTGATAAGTACCTGACAACAGACGGTAATAACTTTCTGCCTTCATGATCGGCAAGCACCACTGTCTCGGCGCTTTTCACCGTCGCCACCAACGAATTGGTTGTTCCCAAATCAATGCCGACAGCCAAACGATGCTGATGCGGATCAGCCGACATGCCCGGCTCGGCAATTTGCAATAAAGCCATGAAAAAATCCTAGTGTTGAATTTGTGTGATGAGTTTATTAACAAACATCAACTCACGCGTCGCTTCAAAAGCGGCCTTATCGTCATGATCGGTATCAAAAGCCTTAGCCAGAGAAGCGATCAGTAGACGCTGGTGCTCTTTAACCTCTTCAAAAAGCCTTTGACGCGCGCCCTCATCGCCCGTTTGCTCACACGCTTCCAGCGCCTCGTGCCACTGCATCTGAAGCATCAGAAAATCAGCGGGCATCGGACGATGCTCATTGACATCAAAGCCCTTGAGTTTACACAGATACTGCGCGCGCAAAAGATCATCGGCAAGTGTGCGGTACGCTTCGTTAACCTGTACGCTCATCTGTTGGGCGATGCGCTTTTCAAGCGCGCTGGCCGTCACAAAACGATCAGGATGCAGGCGCTGAAGCAAAGCGTTTTTCACCGCCTCCAAAGACGACAAATCAACCGCAAAAGTCTGCGGTTGATTTAAAAGGGAAAAATAATCTTTTTGACTCATGAGGCGCTCAATCACACCTGAAAAGACTCACCGCAGCCACAGTGACTTTTCTCGTTGGGATTGTGGAATTTGAACCCTTCATTGAGGCCTTCGCGGGTATAGTCAAGTTCGGTGCCATCAATGTAGGGCAAACTCTTGGCATCGACCACAACCTTCACTCCGAAAGATTCCCACACTTGGTCGTCTTCTTCGATCGCGTCTGCGAATTCGAGCTTATAGGCCATGCCGGAGCAGCCCGATGTCTTCACCCCAAGGCGCAAACCGATGCCCTTGCCGCGCTTTGTTAAATAAGCGTTGACGTGGCGAGCGGCGTTTTCTGTCAATGTCACAGCCATCTTACTTTCCTTGTTTTTGACGGTAATCGGCAATCGCGGCCTTGATCGCATCTTCAGCCAAAATCGAGCAGTGAATCTTTACCGGCGGCAAAGCCAATTCTTCGGCAATCTGCTCGTTGGATAACTGCATGGCTTCATCAAGAGACTTGCCCTTAACCCACTCGGTCACCAAAGAGCTCGAAGCGATGGCTGAACCGCAGCCATAGGTTTTAAATTTAGCGTCTTCGATAATGCCTTCAGGATTGACTTTGATCTGCAAGCGCATCACATCGCCGCAGGCGGGAGCCCCCACCATGCCGGTGCCGACATCCTTTTCGTTCTTATCGAGCGTGCCCACATTGCGGGGATGCTCGTAGTGATCCATCACTTTGTCACTGTATTGCATCTGTCCTATCCTCTTTCTGATTTTTAGTGTTCAGACCACTTCACTTGGTTGAGATCCACACCCTCTTGGTGCATTTCCCACAACGGGGACATTTCACGAAGCTTGGCCACTTTTTCCTTTAATTGCGCCACCACAAAGTCGATTTCTTCTTCCGTGGTAAAGCGACCCAAAGTGAAGCGAATGGAGCTGTGAGCGAGCTCATCATCGCGGCCCAAGGCACGCAAAACAAAAGACGGTTCAAGACTGGCTGACGTGCAGGCCGAGCCCGAAGACACCGCCACATCTTTGAGTGCCAACATGAGGCTTTCGCCTTCGATAAAGGCAAAACTCACATTGAGGTTAGTGGAGACACGATGTTCCCAGTCACCATTCAAATATACATCCGGAATTTCTTGAATACCGGCCCAAAGCTTGTCACGCAACTTCTTAAAGCGAGCGTTTTCTTCATCCATTTCAAGGCGGGCCAAACGATAAGCTTCACCCATACCCACGATTTGGTGCGTGGCCAAGGTACCGGAACGCATTCCGCGTTCATGACCGCCGCCGTGAATTTGTGCTTCAAGACGAACGCGAGGTTTGCGTCGGACATAAAGCGCGCCGATTCCCTTAGGACCATAGACCTTGTGACCCGACATACTCATCAGATCAATCGGATCCTTGGTCATATCAAAGTGCAGTTTACCAATGGCCTGAGTGGCATCAACGTGGAAGAAAATGCCACGTTCACGGCACATTTGACCGATGGCATTGATATCTTGGATAACACCGATTTCATTGTTGACAGCCATGACGGAAACCAAAATGGTGTCATCACGCATGGCCGCTTTCAACGCATCCAAATCCAAAAGACCATTGGGCAAAACGTCCATGTAGGTCACGTCAAAGCCTTCCGTTTCCAAATGGCGCATGCTATCCAATACGGCCTTATGTTCAGTCTTCACTGTAATGAGGTGCTTGCCGCGGTCTTTATAAAAATGGGCAATACCTTTAAGCGCCAGGTTGTCCGATTCGGTAGCCCCGGATGTCCAAACAATTTCGCGCGGATCGGCGTTGATCATCTGAGCGACCTGTGAACGGGCTTCTTCGACAGCCTCGCGGGCTTCCAGTCCGTACGGATGAGAGTTGCTGGCCGCATTGCCGAAGCGCTCGTAGAGCCAGGGAATCATCTTTTCTACAACACGGGGATCAACCGGAGTCGTGGCACCGTAGTCCAAGTAAACAGGTTTTCTCAATTTGAGCTCCTTAACGAATCAACGCCTATCTATATATAGACAAGTCTGAAAACAGACCTCTTCAAGCTAGGGATAACCCCTGCTTTTTCAAACGAAAGTAGATATTACTGACTTCACTTTTTAAACGCAAGATAAATTATGAGAAAATTCTCAAAAATCAGCATAAAAAAACTCACTTATCCTATTGTTAATAAAAGGATAAATGAGTCAATTCAAAAACTGTTTCAAAGCGAAAAATGTCTGTAATCATTACAGACTAAAGATTGTATTGATTACAAGGTTTTCGCATGAAGTCCGTTTTGATTAACCAATGTGGACAAAAGTCCGTGACAGGCATCCTCACAATAAAGGAGTACTTTTTTAAATCCGTCTGAATTCCCGTAGTAAGGATCAGGCACAATGGAGACGTCATAGCTTGTGCTGTAGCGCATCAAAAGTTCGGGTTTTTGACTATAGGCCGCAGGCGCCATTCGTTTAAGTTCATTGATATTGTTCCAGTCCATGGCCAATATCCGGTCATAGCGCTCAAAGTCAGAAGCAGAAATTTGACGGGCAGTGTGTTTGGACAAGTCATAGCCTCTGGCCGTGGCGCATTCAATAGCTCGGCGATCGGCGCCTTCGCCCACATGAAAACTTTCAGTGCCAGCCGAGTCGATTTCAAATTTTTCAGTCAGGCCCGCCCGATCCACCAACTTTCTAAAGACAGCCTCCGCCGTGGGGGATCGGCAAATGTTGCCCGCGCAGACAAAAAGAACTTTAAGCATAATCCATTAGCTCCCTTTAAATTTTTTTCCCTTTTTCAGAATTTAAATTTACACTTCAAACAGGCTATTTTTGTGAAGTTTTTTTGAATTTCTCATACAATAGCGGCCCATCACTAATTGTTTGACCTTAAGCATGGATACCATTTTTCAGGAACCGCTCGACCAAACTCAAAAGCCGATCACTTTGATTTGGCTGCACGGCTTGGGTGTGGACGGCTCTGATTTTGAATCTTTTCAAAAGGAACTTTCTCAATTCGGCGAACTCAATAACGTTCGGATGGTTCTGCCCTCTGCCCCTTTGCGCGATATTACGGCCTACAACATGAAAATGAACGGCTGGTACGACCTTTTCGATGAGACATTCGAAGAAGAGACAAAGGAAGACATCGATGGCATGAATCAAGCGGCCGAAACAATTACCGCCCTAATTGAAGAAGAACGTCAAAAGTATCCCGACTCGCCGATTTGGTTAGGCGGCTTTTCACAAGGGGCTGCGATGGCCATTCTGGTGGGTTTGTCGCAAATTACACCCTTGGCCGGTGTCATTGCTTTATCGGGTTATGTTCCCAAACATCCCCGTTTCGATGAATTAAGCGATGTGGCCAAACAGACACCCGTTTTTATGGCTCACGGCACTTTAGATCCGGTCATCTCTCTTGTCCAAGCAAAAAAGGGACTGGAAGTGCTCAATAAGGCAGGCGCTTCGGTTGAATTTTTCGACTACCCTATGGTCCATGAAATTTGTCCTGATGAAGTGGCCGATATCGCCGAATTTATTCGGGCCCATGGCGCAGCTTCTCAACAAGAGACTACGCAAGCCTGATAGCGGTTTTTCAAGCCTTTCAACTCCGACCCTAGCGTCGGAGTTTTTGTTTGGAATTAGGGAAAACGCTTGATTAAAAAGGGCTTTAACTTTGATTCAAGGCCGTACTTTTTGATTTTTTTCAGCATAAGATAAATGCTGAGAATTTATTTTGTATGCGCTTTTAGATTTTGGATTGGGGAATCAAATGCCCTATTGGAAAGCACTGGTCTGGTTTTTGACCATCACTTCTGTTTTTATGTCGGCGAGCTACACGATGCTCGTGCCTTTCCTGCCGATGTACTTGATTGACGAATTGGGCGTCGCGCAAAGCGACGTCAATATTTGGTCGGGTCTGATTTTTTCTATTTCGTTTTTGATCAGTGCCATCATGGCCCCAATCTGGGGGGCGCTTTCCGATAAGAAAAGCCACAAAGCGATGGCCGTACGCGCGGCCGCCTGTTTAGCCATCTCGTACGTTTGGGGCGGTTTTGTGCAAACCCCGTGGGAGCTTTTTGCCATGCGAAGCTTCCAGGGCTTTTCCGCGGGACTGTGGCCAGCTTGCTTAGCCATCATGACGTCGACGGCCCCGAGAGAAAAAATGGGGTGGTGCCTGGGGCTCATGCAAGGCGGCTCGACCGCGGGCGGCGTCTTTGGGCCGTTGATCGGGGGTGTTCTGGCTGAAGTGTTCGGTATGCGCGCATCGTTTTATTTTGCCGGCGCCGCTTTGGGTCTGATCGCTTTGGGTTTGATCGTCTTCATTAAGGGCGGCGAGCAAAAGAAAGTGGTCAAGACGGTGGAAAAGAAAAAGAGCGGCGGCTCCATGAAGCTTCTCAAGGTTCCGGTCATTCAGCGCATGCTTTTTGCCGCGGCGGTCGTTCAGCTTGCCGTCATGTTGGTTCAGCCGGTTTTGCCCCTTTACATTGCTGAATTGCAAGGCTCGATGGACAACATCGTGATGGTTTCCGGTATCGTCTTCTCCGTAGTCGGCATCTCGGGCGTTTTCGCCGCCCCGATGTGGGGACGATTGGGCACCAATATCGGTTACCGTTGGGCGCTTTATGTGGCGCTGTTGGGCGGCGGCATTTTCGGTGTCGTACAGGCAATCCCCGGTGAAATCACTCCCTTTGTCATTTGGCGTTTTGTCGGTGGTATTTTCTTTGCGGGTATCTTCCCGGCTATTAACGCGCTTTTTGCCGAAAATACCCTGCCGAGTGAGCGCGGACGAATTTATGGTTTAAGTTATGCTGCCCAGCAAATTGGCTCGGTCGCCGGCCCAATTTTAGGCGGTCTGATGGCCACCTACTGGAGCAACTCCATTGTGGTGATGGCGCACGGCTTTGTCATGATTCTTTTGGTGATCATGCTCTATCTGAAGCGACCGAAGAATCAAGATCCGGGCAGTGGTGAAACAATCAACGTTGAGTCCGATTCTGCTGAAGAGACAAAAACAGCCTAAATAATTACAGGCTAATCCGAAGGCTCTAGGGACCATCCCGAGAGCCTTTTGTTTTAGTCACAAAGGTTTATGACTTTAAGCAAAGATTGTTATTTTTCCTTTTTAATCAACACAGAAAAAGTTTGTGAGAGCCTTCAATCTTGATAGACTAAGATCGGACTCATTTTTACGGAGGCTCCTATGGATACGTCAACCGGCGTGAACGCTGTAACGATTGTTTTCGCCGCTCTCTGCGTTTTTGCGATCGCATACCGCTTCTATGGTTTGTTCATCGCTCAGAAAGTTCTCAATGTCAATGAAGCCCGTCAAACGCCTGCTATGCGTTATTCTGACGGACAAGACTATGTCCCCACAAATAAGTACGTGCTCTTCGGGCACCACTTTGCCGCCATCGCTGCGGCCGGTCCTCTGCTTGGACCAGTGCTTGCCGCGCAATTCGGTTATATGCCGGGGCTGTTGTGGATTTTGATCGGCTGCGTGCTCGCAGGCGGCGTCCACGATATGGTTGTGCTCTTTTGCTCGGTGCGCCACCGTGGCCGCTCCTTAGCTCACATCGCAACCACCGAAATTGATAAAACCACCGGATTGGTGGCCGCTTGGGCTGTGCTCGCCATTTTGATTTTGACCTTAGCCGGTCTTTCCATCGCCGTGGTCAACGCCATGCACAATTCGCTTTGGTCCACGTACACGGTCGCGGCAACCATTCCTATCGCCATCATCATGGGTCTTTACATGCAGGTTTGGCGCAAGGGTGATGTCAAGGGTGCGACGTTAATCGGCGTTGTTTTGCTCTTTTTGTGCATTCTGTCCGGTCCGTGGGTTGCCTCTCATCCGGAATATTTCGGCTGGCTGGATATCGACAAACCGACTATGAGCCTTTTGATCCCGATTTACGGTTTCTTGGCTTCTGTGCTTCCGGTATGGCTTTTGCTCTTGCCGCGTGACTATCTGTCCACGTTCTTGAAGATCGGTACCATCGCTGCTTTGGCAATCGGTATCGTTTTCGTGATGCCGCATTTCCAAATGCCCGCTTTCACGGAATTCGTCAAAGGCGGTGGCCCGATCGTCGGCGGTCCGGTTATTCCTTTCATCTTCATCACGATTGCCTGCGGCGCTTTGTCCGGTTTCCACGCTACGATCGGTACCGGTACCACGCCGAAGATGATCTCCAACGAACGTGACGTGCTCTTTGTCGGTTACGGCGCCATGTTGATGGAAGGCTTTGTGGCTGTAATGGCTTTGGTTGCCGCCTGCGTGTTGGTTCCTGCCGACTACTTCGCCATTAATGCGCCGGCCGATAAATTCGCCGCGCTCGGCATGGCCGTGCAAGAACTGCCGCACTTGGAAGCTCAAGTCCAAGAAAGCCTGATGGCTCGCCCGGGCGGCTCCGTTTCTTTGGCTGTCGGCATGGCTCACATCTTCTCTCAGATTCCCTTCATGGAAAATCTGATGGCCTATTGGTACCACTTCGCCATTATGTTTGAAGCGGTGTTCATCTTGACGGCTGTGGACGCCGGCACCCGTGTTGGTCGTTTCTTCCTGCAGGAAATGATGGGCAAGGTTTGGCCGAAGTTCTCTGACAAACAATGGTGGCCCGGCATTATCATCACTTCGGTGATCTTTACGGGTTCTTGGGGCTACCTCGTTTACTCGGGCGATATCAGCTCCATCTGGCCGCTCTTTGGTATTTGCAACCAATTGCTCGCCTCGGTGACGCTTTTGATCGGCACAACGGTTATTCTTCGTTTGAACAAGACCAAATATGCCCCGATCACGGGTGTCCCCGGTATTTTGATGACCATCATCACGATCTGGGCTGGCTGCTGGTTGGTGATTAACCAATACATTCCTGCCGGTCAGTATCTACTTGCTTCGCTTTCTGTCATCGTGATGTTGCTGATGCTCTTTGTGATCATCGGTACACTGCGTCGTTGGTCCGTGCTCTTGAATATCAAGACCACAACTCATGACAGCTATGGTGTTGAAGTTAAAGCGATTGTAAACGAATAACTTCCATCACCACCTTAACCAACGCGTCCGATTACAAAAATTCGGACGCGTTTTTTATGAAAAAAAAAAATCTCAACATTTGATCTATGGAGAATTTAATAGAGATTAACACCTAAACAAAACTATCAACCTTGAAAAATTCTTAAGTAAACTGAGGTTGTTATTCTTCTTGAAGGAGTGTTTTTATGCATCCTTTTACTAACAAATTCGAGAAAAAATGGTTCTGGTTTTTCATGGCCCTTTGGGGATTTATCATGTTGCCACTGCCATGTTTCTACGATACCGAATACAATCCCGGCTTTTTCGGCGTTCCCGTCTTCATCTGGGGCTGGTTGGTATACGGTCTTCTGACCATTGTGTGTATTGCCCTTTGGGCCTCTTCATGTCTGAAGCGTCCCGAATATCACGAATTCGATGAAGAGGAATAATCATCATGCATTTTTCTATTGATACAACCAGCATGACGATTCCGTTTCTGTGCGTGATCGTTACATACTGCGTCGTTTTGACCGGTTTAGGCTGGTATGGTTCCAGACAAAATAAAAACCTTGCCGACTTCTTTACGATGTCTGGTAAAGCAGGCGCCATCCTCACTGGTGTCGCCTATTTTTCTACTCAGTACTCTATGTCGACCTTCATGGGTGTGCCGGGTTCCATTTATCACGTGGGGTATGCCGGCATGTCCGTGTCAGTCCCGGGCATTGCCTTTTCCATGTTGATTCCGGCTTTGCTTGTCGGCCGTCGCTTAATCACATTGGGTCATCGCTACAAGATGCTGACAATGGCCGATTATCTAGCCGACCGCTTTGACTCGACCGGTATCCGTGGCTTATTGGCTGTGCTCATGTTGATTTTCCTTGTCTCCATGATGGGCGCTCAGACCATTGGCGGCGGTGTGATTTTCTCCACCTACACGGGCTGCGATGAATGGGTCGGTATCGTGGTGATGGGTATTACCGTTATCCTGTACTGCATGGCTGGCGGCATCCGCTCCGTGATGCTCACGGACTTGATCCAAGGTATTTTGATGGTTGTTACCGCCGTAGTGACCTTCTTCGTTTCCCTTAAATTGGGCGGCGGCCTTGAAGTGATCAATGAAAAATTGGCCGCTATGGACACCAATTATGTGAGTTTCCCGGGGCACAACAATGCATACCCGTGGCAAAACTATGTTTCCATGATTGTGATGTGGTCCTTCTTTGCCATCGGTCAGCCTCACCTCTTTACGAAGTTCTTCACGATGAAGGACCACAAGACGATGTTTAAGGCCGTCATTTTAGGTACCTTGGGCATGTGGTTCTCGGCTTCCTTCATTGAATGGTGCGGCGTCACCAGTATCATCTCCTTCCCCGGCTTGGAAGGCAAGAACTCTGACTTCGTTGTACCTTTGATTTTGCAAGGCGGTTTGCCTCCAATCATTTCTTCGTTAATGGTGGCCGGTATTTTCTCTGCCGGTATGTCCACCATTTCATCTTTGTTGCTCACGGCCACCTCTGCCGCTTCGCGTGATATCTATCAAAAGATTCTCAACCGCAATGCAACAGACGAAGAAACCTGGAAGTTGTCTAAGGTCATCACCGTTGTTCTGGGTATCATCGCCATCGGCATCGGTGTGATGAAACCGGGTTCCATTTTCCAAATCGTTTTGTTTGCTTTCGGCGGTTTGGGTATTTGGGCGGCTCCTATTTTGCTCGGCATGTACTGGAAGCGTACGACGACCGCCGGTGTTTATGTCGGTGTTATCTCGGCTGAAATCCTCTACGTGCTCATCACCCTGAAGTTTACGAGCTGGTCCTTTGGCTTTAACCCCTTGATCGTTGCTTGGCTCTTTGCCATGATCGTGATCATCTTGGTAAGCCTTGTGACCAAGCCTGTTTCTCAAGAAACGCTTGATCGTCACTTCGCTGACTTGGAACACGTTAAAGGTTAATTTTGATAAAAGCCCGATCGTCGCATCGGGCTTTTTGTTATGAGGCACAGTATGCAATTAGCTCATTTGAATTGGCGTCAAGCCCAGGAAAAACTCGCGGATCCCAACACCGTTGTTGTTATTCCCGTCGGCAGTACAGAACAGCACGGCCCCATTGGCCCGCTCGGCACCGACTGGCTGATTCCGCAATGGATCACCGCCGAAATGGAAAAGCGCACCGACATTTTGGTCACACCTGTGATTCCTTTTGGGGTTGCCACACACCACACCTCGTTTGCGGGCACCATTGACATGGGACTTGAAACCATGATCAATATCATGCGAGGTGTTTTCCAAAATTTAGCCAAACACGGCGCCAGACGTTTTATTGTCGTCAATGGCCACGGCGGCAACGACCCAGCCATTGAAAAGGCTGGTCTTGAATTAGCCAGAGAAACCGGCGCGTTAATTACATTGCTCGATTGGTGGGGCATCGCTCCGGAATTAAACAAAATTTGGACAACTGGTCACGGCGATGCTCAGGAAGTATCGGCCGTTATGCATATCAAACCCGAACTCATTGATATTGCTTCTTGCCCGGAAACGACAGTGAATGATTTAAGCGACAAGCTGCACTTCACACACTTAAGCTCTGTGAAGTTTGGTGACGCTCATATCAAGCTTGTCCGTGACATCAAAAAAGGCATTCCCATGGGTGGCTTCGGTGGCATTGACAGTCAAAAAGCCAATGCCGAATGGGGCAAGGACATGATGCAAGCGGTTGTCGATTACTTTGTGGCATTCACCGAAGAATTTCGTCGCTTGCCGCTTGATAAGTAATCCTTAAATAAGGAGTCTTTAAATGCTTGACCAAACGCTTTTAATGCAAACACTGCAAGACATCGCTAATACCGGTGAGAGATTATCAAATCCATCGGAAGAAAACGCCTTTATTGTCATTGCTGAGGCCTTTAAAAATGTCGGAGCAGAAGTGAACATAGAACGCGTTCCGCTTTTTGTTTCGACGGTCGACAACGTTCGCATGACGGCGGATGGTCAACGCATTAAGGCTCTGGGCAACGCTATGACATTACCTCTTGATGGAAACAATCCCCGACAAGGAACGGTTTCTGTTCAAGGGCATTTGCGTATTCTTTCTGCCTCGGATTGGCAAAGCTATGAAAAGGGCAATTCTGACGAGATTGTTCTTCTTAACGGTTTGGCCAATTTGAATGATTTGAGAAAAGCCCAAGCGCTGGGATTAAAAGCGGTGCTTTTTGATACTGGGGATCGCATCCATCGCATGATTGTTAGTGACGTCTGGGGCAGTCCGACACCGGGCTGCGAAAGTCGTTATGTCACGATGCCCAACGCTTCTATAAAGCATTCAGACGCGTTGACATTAAAAGATGGAATGAGGATAACTCTTGAATTGGCAATCAATAGCCGTTGGACGACATCGCCCGTTTTGATGGCCCATGTCCGTCATAATGAGCAAAATTCCGAAGCGTTTACGGCGATCGTCACCGGTCACATTGACAGTTGGGGAGACGGTGCATTGGATAATGCTTCGGGAATCGCCGCAATGGTGGCTAGTGCCAAGGAAATTCTCACGCTCAAAAACCGCAAACATGATGTCTGTTATGTCATTTGGTCCGGGCACAGTCATGGGCGCTATGCCGGCAGCACGGCTTGGCACGATAAGCATTTCAATTGGCTCAATGAGAAAGTTTTTCTAAATCTCAACTGTGATTGTCTGGGCGCGGTGGGTTCAACGATTTTGGGAAAGACACCTGTCATGGCCTCCACAGCCGCACTAGCTAGAAAAGCGCATGAAGGCATAAGTTTTACTGAAGCTTTCACCCGCTTTAATCGGTCCTGTGATCAATCGTTTATGAGCATGGGCATCCCTTCAATCTTTTCCAATATTTCTGAAGTTCCGCCTAGTGGCAGCGTCAGCATGAAAGTGGCCGGTTTATCCGGTGTATACGGTCCTTATTGGCACACCACGGACGACACGATGCAAGGAATCGATCCTCAAGCGCTCATGCGAGACACTGAGATTTTCACAAACGGTTTGATTCAATCCGTTATTGAAGGCCCTGACGCACTGGATTTGATGGCTGAATGGAACGAATTCAGTACAAACATTCGTGAAAAACTAAACGTGATTAAAGAAAAGCAGTCCACGGACAGCATCAGCGAAGCATTTGTGAATGAACCTATTTGGCAAGAGCTCTTGGATAAATTAAGCGAAATGAACATCGTTATTCAAAAGCGTGCTGTCGAAGCTAATTCTCAAGTAAAAGTACAAACGTTAAAACATATTGTGGCGATGGCTTATAGTGCATCAGCTCTGGGTTTACAGGACAGAGCAGGGCAAAAAGCCCGCAGTCTTTTGGTCGAAGCCTTTGAGAAATGGACAAAAGCCAAAGAAGAATCCTTTGAGTATTTCAGTGCATGGACGGCAATGGTGAGAGGTGCTAATCAATTGTTTGCGCAATTGAAGAGCATCGAACGACTTTAAAGAAAAGAGTTTCTATTGCAGGCTTTCTTCGCAGAGACTGAGAAAGGTAAAAACAAAAGGGGTGTTGATAATGTCGGCCATTGCCGAAGTGATCAACGCCCCTTAATTTATCAAATCAAATTGGATCGCCTCAAATATGAATAGGAAACCGCTCAATCCGTGTACTTTGTCATAGAGGTTACAGATCGTTAATTCGATTCTGACAACAGAAAAAATTTTGAGATACTCAAAATAAGATCAACGCTTGACAGGAGATTAGCTACTATGACCTCAAGACGTAATCTTTTAATGGCATTATTGTTTCTATCCGCGGCTGGTATTTCTGCACCGTTGTATGCGAGGGATGACGATGACGACTGGGATGATGACGATGATTGGGACGACGACGATGATGACGATGACTGGGACGACGATGATGACGACGATGATGATGATGACGACGATGATGACCGCAGAAGGCGTCCTCGCAGACGGAAAGACAGAGATTAACTAACGGAGTTTAAAAAAAAAGCCTCGGAATCAAACGATTCGAGGCTTTTTTTA